>CAYQAF010000450.1:0-2444 GCA_964415375.1 uncultured Alcaligenaceae bacterium | reverse complement strand
CTGTGCTGCAGCCAGCAGTGCCTCGACATTTTGCGGCATCGACCCGAACCTCCGTTTGCCGAGCGGCGACCGACGCGACATCGTACCCACATTTTGCCGACCACGGCCCGCCGGCCGCGCGCCACCTTAGCCTTGACCGCTGCCGGGTGTTCACCCAGAGTCCGGGCACCATGAGCGCGAACGAAGTCGCCGCTGCGCTGTACCGGGACCTGCCCGGCGCGCTCTGGGTGCACCCCCAGCGCATCGACCTGCTGCGGGACGCGCTGTTCATGGTCCGCGTGGACGCCCGCATTCTCGAACAGGCCAGCTTCCTCGACGAGCGCATCGTCACTCGCGACGCGGCCACCGGCTGGTTCAACTGGTCGCAGGTGGCGCAGCGCCTGAGCGCCGGCACCGCAGCGACGCCAGCGCATTACACGTTCCATATCGGACACTGCGGTTCGACGCTGATCTCGCGGCTGCTCGGCGAACTTGGCGTCGCACAGCTGCGCGAGCCGCTGCCGCTGCGAACGCTGGCCGAGGTGCAGGTCGATCTCGACGCCTGCGAATCGCGCTGGAGTCGCGCCACGTTTGCGGCGCGCCTGTCGCTGGTCGCTGCGTTGTTCGACCGCGGCGACGGACCGCGCGCGGTCAAGGCCACGAGCTTTTGCAATGACCTGGCGCCGGCGCTGCTCGAGACCGATACCGCGCGCTGCGCCACGGTCGTGTACACGCGTCTGCACCCCTACATCGCCAATGTGCTCGCCGGCCCCAACTCGCGACTCGATCTGCTCGCCGCGGCGCCACAGCGCTTGAAGCGGCTTGCAGCCCGGGCCGGCGGTCCGGTCGGCCGCCTCCACGAAATGTCGCCGGGCGTGCTCGCAGGCATGAGTTGGATCGCAGAAACGGCATCGCTCGCGGCCACGCTGGACGCGGAGCGGCCGGGCCGCGTTCTGCCCGTGGATTTCGACCGGTTCCTGGCGGACGTACGCCCGGCGCTCAGGCGCGTCGCCGATCATGTGATCGCGGGGATCGAGGACGCCGCGGTCGCGCGAGCCGCGACCAGTCCGACACTGACCCGCTATTCCAAGTCACCCGAGCACGCCTACGATCTCGAACTCCGGCGAGCGGTGCTCGACGACTCAGCGCGTCGCTTTGGCGAAGAGATTCACGCCGGCCTGTCCTGGTGCGCGCAACTGGCGGCCAGGCACCCGGTGGTCGCACGAGCACTCGAGCTGTTCGATCAGCCCTGAGCCAGCCGGATCGCCGGCGGCAGTCTACGCGCCCGACGCGGCTCGCGGTATGCTTGCCCGGCTGACGCCCCCCTGCGCTCAACGACAGAGTTTTCCGCCATGTTTCTCGAGTTACCCGACGTGCTGACCGTGGGCGAAGTCCAGCGACTGCGCGAGATTGCGCGCAGCGCCAGCTTCGTCGACGGTCGCATCAGCAACCCCCACAACCAGACCAAGCAGAACCTGCAGGTCGACACTCGTGATGCCGGCTTCCAGGAGTCCAGCCGGATCGTTGGCCAGGCGCTGCAGCGTAGTGAATTGTTCGTCCGCTTCGCGTTTCCGACGCGCGTGGCGACGCCCCTGCTCTGCCGCTACGAACCGGGCATGCACTACGGCAAGCACCCGGACGCCGCGTTCCTGCCGATGCAACCGACGCCGCTGCGGTCGGACGTGTCCTGCACGGTGTTCGTCGCGGACCCATCGGACTATGAAGGCGGCGAGCTCTGCATCCACCTCGGCAGTCGCCCGATCCTGGTCAAGGGCCTGGCCGGCAGCGCGGTGGTTTATCCGTCCACGACCATCCACGAGGTACTGCCGGTGCGCTCCGGTGCGCGCGTCGTAGCGATCACGTTCGTGCAGAGCCAGATCGTCGACGAGAAGCAGCGCGAACTCCTGTATACGCTCAACGAAGTCGCGGCGCTCGAAGGACTCAACATGCAGTGGGAAAATCGAGTGCGCCTCGAGCACGTACGGCACAGCCTGCACCGGATGTGGGCCTCCTGAGGCAGCGCTCGCTTGCGACTGCAGATGGCATGAACGCGAACTTCCTGTTGGCTCGCGCCTCGACCGCCCTCGCCCGCCGGGATCTCGGCGCGGCGGTCGATAGCTGTCGAGAGGTGCTCGCGGCCGATCCGGCGAATCCGGACGCGCTGCATCTGCTTGGCCTCGCGCTGCGGCAACGCGGCGACCTTCCGGGGGCCGCCGACTGCCTCAAGCGCAGCGTCGAGCTCGCACCGCGGCGCAGTGACTTTCGCGTCAATTTCGGCAACCTGCTGCGCAGCAATGGCCGCCTCCGCGATGCCGAGGAGCAGTACAGCATCGCGCTCGAGCTCGAGCCGAACTCGCGCATCGCGCGTCTGGCACTCGCCCGCCTGCTGAACGAAGGCGGCGCGCACGAGGCCGCCCGGGCCGAAGCGCAAATCCTGGTTGCGAACGATGCTCGGGACGCCGAGG
>CAYQAF010000449.1:0-2448 GCA_964415375.1 uncultured Alcaligenaceae bacterium | reverse complement strand
AGGACCTGTTCCACTTCAAGGGTCGCCAGACGACCGCGGGCTCGAAGAGCTGGTACGGGCGCGTGTCGAGCGGGACGGCGGTATGTGTCGAACGCCTCATTGCCGCCGGCATGATCCCGCTCGGCAAGACGCACCTGGTCGAGTTCGCCTACGGCACCTGGGGCACCAACCGGCCGATGGGCACGCCGTGGAATCCCTGGGACCTGCGCGTCCATCGCGTGCCCGGTGGGTCCTCGAGCGGGTCGGCCGTCGCGGTCGCGGCCGGCATGGCGCCGGCGGCGCTGGGGACCGACACCGGCGGTTCGGTGCGCATCCCCGCCGCACTCACAGGACTGGTCGGGCTCAAGCCCTCCTACGGGCGCATTCCGTTGGACGGCGTGGTGCCGCTGGCGACGTCACTCGACTCGGTCGGGCCGCTGGTCCGCACCGTCGAGGATGCGCTGCTGCTCGGGGCCGCGATGGCCGGAGAGCCTGCCCCCATGCTCGAGGGCGCGCCGTTCGTTGCGGGGGCGCGCATCACGGCACTGGCGAGCGAGCAGTTCCCGGACTTCATCGAACCGGACGTCGTGAAGGCATTCGACTCGGCGATTGAATGTCTGCGAGAGCTCGGCGCGGTGGTTCGCGTGGAGCGCATCCCGTTCGACTTCGCCGCCCTCGGCGCCAGGAACGGACGGCTGATCGGCATCGAAGGCTACGCGGCGCACCGTGCCATCGTCGACGACGAGCGTGCCGACGTCGACGTGGGCGTGCGCCAGCGGATGCTGCTCGGCAAGACGGCGAGCGCGGCCGAGTACCTCGAGGCACTCGCAACGCGCGGCAAGTCGATGGACGAGTTCGCGCGGTGGATGCGCGATCGCGATGTGCTCCTGACGCCGATGCTTCCGATCACCGCGACGCCGGTGGCCGAGGTCGACGAGACGACCTTTTGGCTGGCCACGTGGTCGAGGGCCGTCAATTATCTCGGCGCCTGCGGCATCTCGATGCCTGCGGGACTTTCGTCCGCAGGATTGCCGATCGGCATCCAGTACGTGGGACCGGCCGGCGGCGACGCCGACCTATGCCGCATCGCCGCGGCGAGCCACGGCGGGTGGAGCAGCGGGTCGGGGTCGCTGCGGCCGCCCCCATGACGCGGAGCATCGTACGGTCGTGCGGCGACCGCGTCCTCCCGCGAGTGACCGCGCCCGTCAGTCCGCGGCCGCGGCGGGGCGCTGCTGCCTGGCGTGCGCGATCGCCTGCAGCGCCCGCTCCAGGTGGGCGACGCTGCGCTCGGTCTGGCCGAGCTTTTCCAGCCCGAAGAGGCCGATGCGGAACGACTTGAAGTCGGCGCCCTCGTCGCACTGCAGCGGCACGCCGGCGGCGGTCTGCAGGCCGAGGTCGAGGAACGTCTTGCTGCTCGCCAGACCCGGGTCGTCGGTGTAGCTCACGACCACGCAGGGCGCCTTGAACCCCACGGCGGCGACACTCTTGTAGCCGTGTCGCTCGAGCAGCGCACGGACCGCGGCGCCAATCAGTTCCTGCTCGGCGCGGAGCTTCGCGAAGCCGCGCGCGCGCGTCTCGAGCATCGCGTCGCGCGTGCGGGCGAGCGCGTCGGTCGGCATGGTCGTGTGGTACACGTGCGACCCGCCTTCGTAGGTCTCCATCACCTGCAGCCACTTCTTCAGGTCGGCGGCATAGCTGGTGCTCGTTGTGCCGTCGATGCGCTCGCGGGCGAGGTCGGACAGCATCACGAAGGCGCAGCAGGGCGAGCCGCTCCAGCCCTTCTGCGGGGCGCTGACCAGCACGTCGACGCCGGTCGCCCGCATGTCGACCCACATCGCGCCCGAGGCGATGCAGTCGAGCACGAACAGCCCGCCGCCTTCGTGGGTGGCGTCGGCGACTGCGCGCAGGTAGTCGTCTGGCAGGATCAGGCCGGCGGCGGTCTCCACGTGCGGCGCGAACACGACCGCCGGCTTCTCGGCGCGGATGGCGGCCACCACCTCGTCGATCGGTGGCGGCGCGAACGGCTCCTGCGCGCCGGGACGCGCGCGGCGCGCTTTCACCACCGTGCAGGACTTCGGGATGCGCCCCATCTCGAAGATCTGGCTCCAGCGGAAGCTGAACCAGCCGTTGCGGATCACGAGGCAATGCCGGTCGGTCGCGAATTGCCGCGCCACGGCTTCCATGCCGAATGAGCCGCTGCCGGGCACGACGATCGCCGAGCGGGCGCCGTAGGCTTCCTTGAGCACGCCGGAGATGTCGCGCATCACGCCCTGGAACTTCCGGGACATGTGATTGAGCGCGCGGTCCGTGTAGACGACGGAGAACTCGAGCAGGCCGTCGGGATCGACGGTGGGGAGCAGGCCGGGCATGGTGATCTCCGGAAAAACGGCGTGTCGAAAGGCAGGACAGGGGAGATTAGCACCTGCGGCGCGGGCGCTCCGCGTACCGGCCACCGCCCGGTCCCGTACC
>CAYQAF010000448.1:0-2462 GCA_964415375.1 uncultured Alcaligenaceae bacterium | reverse complement strand
CCAGTCACCTTGATTTGACGCCTCGCCCAAGTGACCCGGGCGGACGCGATCGCTCGAAATGGCCTCGCCGCGGCTCCGGTTGCCCGTCACCGCCCGGGCTGAGCGCCGCCCGGTGCGAGGTCTAGCGGGGCTTAAGCCGCCAGAGCGTAGCTATCTTCGTTCGCAGTTAAGTTTGCGAGTGCTCGAGTTTTACGAGGACAAGCGCCTCGGCATGCCCCGCGCTGCTTTGCAACCCCCGTCGAAACCAGTACACCCCCGGTGTTCGATTGGTGTCGAGGCCGGCTCGCGCCGGCCAGCACACGCTGGAATGGCTATCATACCCGACCACTACTGCCGGATGACGGCCACATATTCGAAATGAGGGCGCTCCGTCGAAACTGCAAGCCATCTGGCCGCTTACGCATCCCCACCGATTCACCTCACGAAGTCCGCCCATGCCCACGATCCCGCGCCTCTTCGCTGCCGCCTCGCTCCCCATCTCGCTCGCCGCGTTACTCGCCGCCTGCACCACGCCCGGACCGCCATCGGCCCCGACCCTCGCGACCGTCCCGAAGGTGGACCTGGACCGCTACGCCGGGCGCTGGCACGAGCTCGCCCGCACGCCGAACTGGTTCCAGCGCAACTGCACGGCGGACGTGACCGCCGACTACGCTCGCCGGCCCGAGGGGACCGTGTCTGTGGTCAACAGTTGCCGTCGCGCGGACGGCTCGGTCGATCGAGTCGACGGAATGGCGCGCGTCGTTGATCCCGCCACCAACGCCAAGCTCGAGGTCGCCTTCGCACCCCAGGCCCTGCGTTGGATTCCCGCGGTGTGGGGCAACTACTGGGTAATCGAGCTCGCGCCCGACTACCGCTACGCGATCGTGGGCGAGCCCTCCCGCGAGTACCTCTGGGTGCTGTCGCGCACACCCACGCTCGACGATGCGACGTGGAAGTCGATCGACGCGCGCATCGCGGCCGCCGGCTACGACCGCTCGAAGGTCACGCGCACGCCGATCACCGCCAGGTAACGGCGCCGTCCGGCGGCGTCCGGGTCGGGGCATGCGATGTCCGTCTAGAATCCTCCGTCCATGGATACGCCGCCTCGAGACGCATGAACACGCCCACGCTCGTCCCCCTGATCCTGTCCGGGGGCGCCGGCACGCGCCTGTGGCCGCTCTCTCGCGAAGCGGCGCCCAAGCCCTTCCTGATCCTGCCGGATGGCGAAACGCTGCTCGGCAAGACGGCCGCGCGCGCAGCCGCGCTGCCGGGTGCCGCACCGATCGTCACCGTCACCAACCGCGACTACTACTTCGCGACCAAGGACGTCTACGGTGCCATTCCCGGCGTGAGCGCGGGCGGGTACCTGCTCGAGCCGTTCGGACGCAACACTGCGGCCGCGGTGGCCCTGGGCGCGCTGTGGACGCGCGACCGCATCGGCGGCGACGTGCCCGTGCTGGTGCTGCCGGCGGATCACCTGATCTGCGACCTGGGCGCCTTCGCGAAGGCGGTCGGCGCCGCGCTCGTGCCGGCACGCGAGGGCCTGCTGGTGACCTTCGGCATCTCGCCCACGCATCCGGAGACCGGTTTCGGCTACGTCGAATGCGGCGACGCACTCGCGACCCCCGCCGGCTCGCCGCCCATCCATCGCGTGGCCCGCTTCGTCGAGAAGCCCGCGATCGCGACGGCGCAGTCCTACGTCGCCTCGGGCCGCTTCGTCTGGAACTCGGGGATGTTCTGCTTCACGCCGCGCGCGCTGCTCGCCGCGTTCGCGACGCACGCGCCCGACGTGCTGGCCGCGGTAGAGCAGGTCTGGAACGCGCTCACGCAGAAGCACGAGGGCCCGATGGTAGAGATCGATGCCGCGCTCTTCGCCGCCGTGCCCGACATCTCGATCGACTACGCGGTGATGGAGAAGGCGGCCGGCGGCACACCTGGCGTCGCCGTCGTGCGCGGCACGTTCGACTGGAGCGACGTCGGCTCGTGGCAGGCGGTCTCCGACCTCGTCCCGCCCGACGCGTCGGGCAACCGCGGCCAGGGCGAGCGCGTTTCAATCGACACGAGGGGCACGTTCATACACGCCGAGGACCGGGTGGTCGCCGCGGTCGGCGTCGAGAATCTGGTAATCGTCGAGACGGCCGACGCGGTGCTGGTCGCGCATCGCGACCACCTGCAGCGCGTCAAGGAAGTGGTCGGCGAACTGAAGGCTCGCGGCCACGAGTCCTACAAGCTGCACCGCACCGTCGCTCGCCCCTGGGGTGCCTACACGGTCCTGCAGGAAAGCCCGGGGTTCAAGATCAAACGCATCGAGGTGAAGCCTGGTGCGGCGCTCTCGCTGCAGATGCACCACCATCGCAGCGAGCACTGGGTGGTGGTGAGCGGCCTCGCCGAAGTCACCTGCGGCGAGGCCGTGTACACCGTCAACCCCAACGAATCGACGTACATCCCCAAGCATACCAAGCACCGCCTCGCCAACCACGGCA
>CAYQAF010000447.1:0-2464 GCA_964415375.1 uncultured Alcaligenaceae bacterium | reverse complement strand
CCGCGACGAGCGGCAGGCCGTTCATGCGCGACAGCGCCTCGAGCCGCGCAAGCCGCGCGGCGTCGCCGGCCCGGGCGAAGAGCTCGACGGCGATCCACGCGCGGCTGCCGAACGCCTCGGCGACGAACCGCGCTGCATCGCCGAGCACATCGTCGGTCGCCGCGAGCAGGTCGGGCGGCACCCACAGCGCCAGGCAACGCGGACCCAGCGCGGCAACGTCGTCGCGGGTCAGCCGGTACGTGCCCTTGTCGGCCGATCGCCGCCCGCGCGTGACGAGCTGACAGAGGTCGCCGTAGCTCTCCCGATCCCGCGCGAGCAGCACGATCCGCAAGCCCCCGTCGAGCACGAGCTCGCTGCCGACGACGAGCGGCAGCCCGGCGTCCTTCGCTGCGACGTGCGCCCGCACGATGCCGGCGAGCGAGCACACGTCGGTGACCGCGAGCGCCGCGTAACCGAGGGCCCGCGCCCGCTCGACCAGTTCCTCCGGATGCGACGCGCCGGAGAGGAAGCTGAAGTTCGAGCGGCAGTGGAGTTCGGCGTAGGGCGGGAGGAGGTCCGGCGACATACCGTACAAATATACGGTATCGGGTGCCGCGCCGCACGTTCGCCGATCGACCCGGCCGGGTAACAGGCGAATCAGGTACTTGGATGCACTTCCTCGCGGCGGCGGTAAGATGGGGCCTCCGCGGCCGGTGCCTCCGGACGCGAGCGAATCGACCGACCCGGGAGCAGGCGATGCCGAAGGTGCTGGGCGTGGGCGGCGTGTTCTTCAAGTCGCCGGATCCGGCGGCGCTTCGCGCGTGGTACGCGCGCTGGCTCGGCATGTTCAGCGACGATTACGGCGTGAGCTTCCACGCGGACGCGCTGCCGGAGGACGCCTACACGGTGTGGAGTCCCTTCCCGGCCAACACGGAGTACTTCGAGCCGTCCTCGCACGGCTTCATGGTCAACCTGATCGTCGATGATCTCGACGCGATGCTCGATCGCCTGCGCGGCAGTGGCGCGCAGGTGCTGGAGGAGGTCGAGGACCTCCCCGAAGGACGCTTCGGCTGGTTCGTCGATCCCGACGGCAACAAGGTCGAGTTGTGGGAGCCGCCGGAAGCGTAGGATTCCCGCGGCGCGGCCGTCACGGGATCGACGCGCCGTCCCTGAAGGCTTTCCGAAGACGACACCGATGCTGATCGACGGCTGGCGCCGGGTGCCCCGCGGCGTCGTGGTGCTGGGCTTCGTGAGCCTCCTGATGGACGCCTCGTCGGAGCTCGTCCACGCGCTCTTGCCGCTGTTCATGGTGACGGTGCTCGGCGCGTCGATGCTCGTCGTCGGCGTGATCGAGGGCATCGCCGAGGCCACGGCGATGGTCGTCAAGGTGTTCTCCGGTTACCTCTCTGACCTGACGCGCCGGCGCAAGCCGCTGGTGCTGCTGGGTTACGGCCTCGGCGCGCTGTCGAAGCTCGCGTTCCCGCTCGCACCGTCGCTCGGCTGGGTGGTCGGCGCGCGTGTCGCCGACCGCATCGGCAAGGGCATCCGCGGCGCGCCCCGCGACGCGCTGATCGCCGACCTCGCGCCGGCCGACGCGCGCGGCGCGAGCTTCGGCCTGCGCCAGGCGCTCGACACGGTCGGCGCGATCGCCGGCCCGCTGCTCGCACTCGGCGCGATGGCGTGGTTCGCCGGCGACTTCCGTGCGGCGTTCTGGGTCGCGGTGCTCCCGGCGGCGCTGTGCGTGCTGCTGATCGTGCTCGGCGTCGAGGAGCCGGCGCACGCCCAGGCTGCGAAGCCCGCAGCCCGGATCACGCTCGTCGACCTGCGACGCCTGGACCGGCGCTTCGTGATCGTCACCGGCATCGCCGTGTTGCTGACGCTCGCGCGCTTCTCCGAGGCGTTCCTCGTGCTGCGCGCGCAGGGTCTGGGCATGCCGTTGGCGTCGGTGCCCTGGGTCATGGTGGGGATGACCGTAGTCTATGCGGTCGTCGCCTTCCCCGCGGGCGTGCTCGCCGACCGGGGCCACACGCCGCGTCTCATCGCGGGCGGGCTCGCGGCACTGGTCGCGGCCGACCTCGTGCTCGCGCAGGCGTCCGGTGCGGCCGGCGTGCTCGCGGGCGCAGCGCTGTGGGGCCTGCACCTCGCGCTCACGCAGGGATTGCTCTCGGCCATGGTCGCGGCTGTCGCACCGGCCGAGCTTCGCGGCACGGCGTTCGGCGTCTTCAACCTCGCCTGCGGCGTCGCGCTCTTCGTCGCGAGCGCACTCGCGGGTCTGCTGTGGGACGCGATCGGCCCGCAGGCGACGTTCTACGCGGGCGCGGCGTTCGCGCTGCTCGCGATGGCCGGGCTCGCTTGGCGGCGGCGCGACATCCCCGCGCTCAGGTAGCCAGCGGCGGCTCGTCCATCAGCGCGATCTGCTCGCGCAGCTCGAGGATGCGGTCCTGCCAGTAGCGCTGGGTGTTGAACCAGGGGAAGGCGGCGGGGA
>CAYQAF010000446.1:0-2469 GCA_964415375.1 uncultured Alcaligenaceae bacterium | reverse complement strand
GATGATCAGCGACAAGCAGGCCGGCCCGTTCGAGCTGCTGGTCGACCGCGTCGGCGTCGAGCGCTGACGCACGGGCTCAAGGCTCCGGCAGGCGTAGCCTGCGCTCGACCTCGAGGTAGCGCTGATCACCGCGCAACGGGTCCAGGACCGGATCCACGCGCAAGTTCCCGAGCAGCGCCGAGGGTTCGGTCAAGGCCCGATCCAGCCACTGGAATGCCTCGTCCGCGTCACCCAGCGCCGCGTGGACCAATGCGATGTCGTAGGCGGGCACGTAGCGGTGCTGCGACAGCTCGACCAGGCGGTCCAGTGCGGCCCGGGCCTCGTCGGTGCGGCCCGCCCGCGCAAGCGCGACGGCCGCCACGGAGAATCCGCCCGGTGCCTTCCCGGCGACGTCCGACGCGAGTACCAGCGCTTCGTCGAATCGCCCGAGTTCGATGTAGACGCTGGCAAGCAAGCCACGCGCCAGCAGGTTCTGCGGCTCGACCTCGACGACTCGCTCGAGCGCCCCCGCCGCCTCGCCGTGCCGGCGTGCCGAGTACAGTCCGCGGGCGTAGGTGACGACCGGCGGCATCGAGCTCGGCTCCAGCTCCACGGCGGTCGCGAGTTCGGCGAGGCCCTCGTCGGTGCGACCGACGAACACGAGCCAGAGGCCGCGCCACACGCGCGCCATCGCGTAGCGCGGGTCGTGACGGATCGCCTCGTCGAAATCCTCGAGCGCACCCGGCCAGTCATGCAGGAAGTTCAGGCGGATGTGTCCGCGCGTGGCGTGCGCTTCGGCCAGGTCCGGATCGATCTGCAGCGCGCGTTCGGCGGCCTGCAGTGCGGCCGGATAGACCTCGCGCGGTTCCCGCGCGGCAAACACGGCCTGCACCGCCAGCGCGTCGGCAAGACCGGAATAGGCGAGCGCGAACTGCGGGTCGCGCGCGACGGCCTGGCGGTAGTAGTCGATCGCTTTCTGCAGGTTGACCGGCGAGGAGCGGCGGTTCCAGTGGTAGCGCCCGTTCAGGAACAGGTCGTACGCAACGGAATCGCTGGTGGGCCGGCGCGCGAGGCGTTGCTGCTCGACCGACGACAGCTGCACCGCGAGCGCAGCCGTGACCCGGTCGGCGATCGAGTCCTGCACGGCGAAGATGTCGGTGTACTGCTCGTCGAACCGACCGGACCAGAGTTGCCGCCCGTCGTCGACGCGGAGCAGGCGCGCCGTGACGCGCAGCCGCTCGCCGCTCCTCTGCACGCTGCCGTCCAGCACCGAGCGCACGCCGAGCTCACGACCGGCAGCGATCGCGTCGCTGTCGAGCGCCGAATAGCGGCGCACCGAGCTCAGCGGGCTCACGGCCATGCCCGCGATGCCGCTCAAGCGCAGGATCAGCGTGTCGGCCATGCCGAACTCGAGGGCTTCGTCCCGATCGGTCGCCACCACCGGCTTGAACGGCAGCACCGCCAGCGTCGCGCTTCCGGCGGGCGGCGGTGGCCGCGGTTCACCGTCCCGCCACTCGTGGGTCGCGGCGAAGTAGCCGAGGACCACGGCCAGCAGGGCCGCGATCGCGAGATCGAAGCGGCGGTGCGGCCGCAGCCGCAGCACCGCGCCACGTGGCGCGGGCTCCTCCCGCACGAGGCCGTCCGGCGTCCACTCGAAGAACCAGGCGATCGCGATTGCGGCCGGCAGGCCGAACAGCAGGACGATTACCAGCGCGCGCAGGATCCACGCAGGCCAGGCGAAGGCGTCAGAGAGGAACTCGGCCACCTGGGCCAGCAACCAGGCGACCGCAAGGTAGGCGATCAGGACTCGATGGACGTTGCGTCGCCGGAACTCCGCCAGCCAGCCCGCCTGCATCGAACGCCCCCCGTCAGAAGCTCGCCTTGGTCTGCACCAGCAACTGTACCGAATCGATATCGTCCCCGCCGTCGAGCGGAAACGCCAGATCAATGTGGATCACGTTGCCGAATGACGACCTGCTCGAGCCGAGCCGCAGGCCGATCCCGACGTCCTTCAGCAACCCGTCGCTCTCGAGGCCCGTGACGTCAGTGCCCCAGGTGCGGCCCATGTCGAAGAACGCCGCGGCCCCGACGTGGAACAGCCGGAACGGATACCACTTCGTGTAATAACGCTGCTCCAGCGTCACCAGCGCGCGAGCCGTGCCGGCCTGGTAGCGCAGCGGGTAACCGCGCAGGCCATTGTCGCCGCCGAGCAGCAGCTGGGCCTCTTCATCGAGATTCTCGGTCACGGCGCCCGAGAAGGCGGCGTAGAACTTGCTGTACTTCGAGGTCGGCCAGTAGAAGCGGCCCACGGCACCGACGATGCCGTTCTGCAACGAGCCGTCTTCGAGCCGGCCCGACGCGGACAAGGAGCCGAACACCGACTGCCCGGAGCGGAGATCCGCACCGTTCTGCAGGTAGGCGCTCGCGATCAGCGAGTCGCGGTCGGAGCCGGCGGATTCCGAGGCGTAGCCGACCCGCGCGTACGCACGC
>CAYQAF010000445.1:0-2474 GCA_964415375.1 uncultured Alcaligenaceae bacterium | reverse complement strand
TGACCAACACGGACACGGCGGACGTGGAAGCCACGGCGCTGCAGGTGCGCGCGCTGGCGACGGCCGGCTCGGAACTGGTGCGCGTGACGGTCAATACCGACGAGGCCGCCGCCGCCGTGCCGCACATCGTCGACCGGCTGGGACAATTCGGTGTTCGCGTCCCGATCGTCGGCGATTTCCATTTCAACGGGCACAAGCTGCTGCGCGAGCACCCGGCCTGCGCCGAGGCGCTCGCCAAGTACCGGATCAACCCGGGCAACGTCGGGCGCGGCAGCAAGCGCGACCCGCAATTCGCCGAGATGATCGAGATCGCCTGCCGCTGGGCCAAGCCGGTGCGCATCGGCGTCAACTGGGGGAGTCTCGACCAGGACCTGCTCACGCGCCTGATGGACGAGAACTCGCGGCAGGCCGAGCCGCTCGACGCGAACGACGTGATGCGCGAGGCCATCGTCGTCTCGGCTCTCGACAGTGCCGCGCGCGCGGAGGAACTCGGTCTGGGCCACGACCGGATCGTGATCTCGTGCAAGGTGAGCGGCGTCCAGGACCTGATCGCGGTCTATCGCAACATTGCGGCACGCTGTGACCACCCGCTGCACCTCGGGCTCACCGAGGCCGGCATGGGCTCGAAGGGCATCGTGGCCTCGACTGCCGCGATCAGCGTGCTGCTGCAGGAAGGCATCGGTGACACGATTCGCGTCTCGCTCACACCCGAGCCTGGCGGCGATCGCACGCAGGAGGTGATCGTCGCGCAGGAGATCCTGCAGACGATGGGCCTGCGCTCCTTCACGCCAATGGTGATCGCCTGCCCCGGTTGCGGGCGCACGACGTCGACGTATTTCCAGGAGCTGGCGCAGAAGATCCAGTCGCACCTGCGGCACCGGATGCCGGAGTGGCGCCGGAATCACCCGGGCGTCGAGCAGATGACCGTGGCCGTCATGGGTTGTGTCGTCAACGGGCCCGGCGAGAGCAAGCACGCCAACATCGGCATCAGCCTGCCGGGCACCGGTGAGCGCCCGGTTGCGCCCGTCTACATCGACGGCGAGAAGGGACCGACGCTCAAGGGCGAGCGCATCGCCGAGGAATTCCAGCAGCTCGTCGAGCAGTACGTCGAGCGCACCTACGTCGCGAGGAATGCACCATGACCAGCCTGCGTGATCGAAAGTGCGCGGCCTGCGCGCCGGGCACCCCGCCCCTGCCGGCGGGTCGCGCTTCGGAACTGATGGGCCAGCTGGCGCCCGACTGGCGCCTGGCCGACGATGGCGGCTCGTTGAAGCGCTCGTTCGGATTCGATGATTTCTACCGCACGATTGCGTTCGTCAACGCCGTCGCCTGGATCGCCAACGCCGAGGACCACCACCCCGACCTCGAGGTGGGTTACAACTACTGCCGGATCACGTTTTCGACGCATTCGGTCGGGGGCTTGTCCGAGAACGACTTCATCTGCGCCGCGAAAGTGGACGCCTTGTAGCGGAACCGACTCAGACGGTCGGCAGGGGGAGACTGCGTGACCCAGCACACGAGCCCGCCGGAAGCGGCCATGCCGCCGTTCGTTGCGCCGTGCCGCGCACTCGCCACCACGGCGCCGCTCGGCTGGCTGCGCAAGGGCTGGCACGACATGTGGGCCGCGCCGCGCCAGAGCCTGACCTATGGCTCGATCGTGGTGCTGCTGAGCCTGGCGCTCGCCTTCGTCACGATCGAGTTCGGGGGTTACTGGCAGCTGCTGTCGCTCGTGTCCGGATTCATCCTGATCTCGCCCGTGCTCGCGGTCGGGACCTACGCGATCAGCAGCCAGCTCGAGCGCGGCGAGACGCCCTCGCTGCGACGCTGCGTGCGCGAGGAACAGCGCGCGTTCGGCAACCTGATGGTCTTCGCGCTGATGCTGATGGTCGTGTTCCTGGTGTGGGCGCGGGCTGGCTCCGCGATCCACATCTTCTTCCCGATCAACGACCATCCCGGCTGGCGCGACTACCTGACGTTCTTCGGCATCGGCAGCGCCGTGGGATCGATCTTCGCGTTGATCGTGTTCTCGGCTGCGGCCTTCTCGTTGCCGATGATGGTCGACCGCCGCGTCGACACCGTCACCGCCGTCGTGACCAGCATCAACGCCGTGCTGCGCAACAAGGCCGCGATGGCCGTCTGGGCCGCCTGCATCGTGCTGGCCGTGGCACCCGGCTTCGCGCTGCTCTTCATTGGCCGCGAGCGCGGCGGCAGCCTGGCGCTCATCATGGTCGCGCTCGGCATCACGCTGCCGCTGATCGGGCACGCGACCTGGCACGGGTATCGCGCCACCGTGGATGCGGAGGCGTGGCCACGGCAGGAAGGGGATGGGGGATAGGGGATAGGGGATAACAAGACGGAGCCGCCGACCGATCGGTGGCCACCTCTTACTATCCCCTATCCCCTATCCCCTATCCCCTACCCCCTACCCAGCAGTAGCCGGTCCAGCTCCGGATCCACCTCGTGGATCATGTCCA
>CAYQAF010000444.1:0-2483 GCA_964415375.1 uncultured Alcaligenaceae bacterium | reverse complement strand
CGATCGAGCCTTCCTCGAACAGGTCGAGGTCGTAGGCGATGTAGGCGAAGTACTGGCCGGGCGAGCCCGGCACGGGGTCCACCTGGTAGGCCTTGGCCCGATAATGCTCGGCTGCGGTCAGTCGATCGGTCCAGACGACCGTCCAGGTTGCGGTCGATGACTCGCCGGCGACGGCCGCCGCCGCTTCGTCGGGCTCGACCCCGTCCTGCGGCGTGATGCGGAAGCAGGCGATCACGTCGGTGGGCTTGGGCTCGTAATCCGGCACCCAGTAACCCATCTCCTTGTACTTGAGCACGCCCGCCTTGTAGCGGGCCGAGGTGTTACCGGTGGTTTTCTGGCCGGCGCCGCCGACCGTTGCTGGGGTCTGGGTCATCGAAGTCCGCCTCCTGCCGCAGTGGGCGATGGCTGGACTCTAGGCCGGCAACTTGGTAAAGAATACTTAGTATTTATTGGCTAACACTTAAGTATTTCTTATGCCAATGCGCCACCTCAGCCTGCGGCAGCTGCAGGTCGTCCGGACGATCGCCGACCTGGGCTCGATGTCGCGCGCCGCTGCAGAGCTGCACATGACCGGCCCCGCGGTGACGCAGCAGGTGCAGCAGCTCGAGAAGACCCTGGGGGCTCCGGTCTTCGACCGGCTCGGGCGGAAGCTGCGCCTCACCGTGGTCGGCGAGCGGGTCGCGGATGCGGCCGGCGACGTGCAGGTGCGGCTCGGCCTGCTCTACAAGGACCTCGACGCGCTCAAGAAGCGCGACGACGGCACGCTGCACCTCGGCATCCTCGGCACCGGCACGCACATACTGCCGCCGCTGCTCGCCGAGTTCCGGCAGCGCGCGCCGGGCATCGCCGTGCAGATGGTGGTGCTGCCCCGCGAGGAGCTCGCGCGGCGCGTGCTCGACGGCGACGTGGACCTCGCGCTCATGGGGCGCGGCGCGGTGCCGGCCGCGGACGCCGCTGGGGCGACCGGCGCACCACTCGTGCTCGAGCCGTTCGCGGACAACCCGCACGTGATCATCGCCTGGCCCGGCCACCCGCTCGCCGGCGCGCGAGGCGTGCCGGCCATCGAGCTGCGGCACGAGAGCGTAGTGCAACGCGAACCGGGCTCCGGCACCCGCGCCATGCTCGACACGTTCCTCGGCATGCACCGCATCGTGCCTCGCGAGCGCATTACCGTGACCGGCAACGAGATGGCCAAGCACGCCGTGATGTCGCGACTCGGCATCAGCCTGACCTCCATGCACACGCTGTTCCTCGAACTCGAGACCGGCGCGCTGGTACGGCTCGACGTGGACGGCACGCCGATCGTGCGGACCTGGTACGTGGCACACCACGCCGGCCGCTGGCTGCCGCCCGCCGCGACCGCGTTCCGGGACTACCTGCTCGAGGAGGGAGCCCGTAAAGTCGCTGCCAGGACGCGCGCGTTGCTGTCCGCGACCAACGGCCACACTTGAGCACCACGTGAGCATCCGGCCGACCGCCCCCCGTTCACGAACCGATGCCGCCGCGGTGACGGACTCGCCGGCGCTGCGCGCGGCGCTCGCCCGACTCGCGCACGAAACGGGCCGCGACGAGCGCGAAGTGGTCGACAAGGCGCGTCGTTGCCTCGACGAGTTGCGCACCGTGCACGACCGCCGCGTCCACGGCCTGTGGGTGCGCGCAGGCCGAGCGCTGATCGGCGCGGGGTACACGGGCATCGATTACGACCCCGCGCAGGTCGAGCGCGTGCGCACCCTGTTCGCCGCCTCGCCGGCGGTCGTGCTGTCGAGCCACAGATCGTACCTCGACGGCGGAGCGCTCACGGTCGGCTTCCACGATCATGGGCTGCCGCCGCTCACCGTGTTCGGCGGCATCAACATGGCGTTCTGGCCGCTCGGGGCGCTGTGGCGCCGCAACGGCATGGTGTTCATCCGCCGCGGCGGCGAGGATCCGGTCTACCGCTGCACGCTGCGCCACTGGCTCGCCCACCTCGTCGAGCAGCGCCGCCCGCTGCAGTGGTTCATCGAAGGCACGCGCTCGCGCACTGGCAAGCTCGGGCCACCGCGGCTCGGGCTGCTCGCCTACCTGGTGGATGCGTACCGCGAGGGCCGCATCGAGGACCTGCAGCTGCTGCCCGTCGCCGTGAGCTACGACCAGCTACAGGAGGTCACCGAGTACGCCGGCGAGGCGCGCGGGGCCGCGAAGACGGCCGAGTCGCTTGGGTGGCTGCTGCGCTTCGTGCGGGCGCAGAGGGGCCGCTTCGGTCGGGTTTATGTACGCTTCGGCGAGCCCGTCTCGCTGCGCGCAGCCCTGGGACCGGCGATTGAGGCGCGCGACCGCCCGCCGGCAGAGCATCGGCTCGAGCTGCAGAGGCTCGCCTTCGAGGTCGCCTGCCGCATCGACGACGCCACGCCCATCACAGGAGCATCGCTGGTCACGCTGGCGCTGCTCGGCGCGCGGGGCCGCGCGCTGACGGTCGGCCAGATCCGCACCGCCATCGAGGGATA
>CAYQAF010000443.1:0-2488 GCA_964415375.1 uncultured Alcaligenaceae bacterium | reverse complement strand
CGAGGGCGAATCAGGCCCGGAGCGCGCAGCGCGAAGGGTAGTCCAGTGAGCCCGATCGGCATCACGCTGATGCTGGTCGCGGCCTTCGCCGGCTTTTTCGCGCTCGCGTGGCGCAAGCTGTCCATCGTCGCACGCCTCGCGCCGGAGGTGCGCTGGGACCGGCCCGGCGAGCGCTTCGGGCACGTCTGGCGCAACGGCTTCCTGCAGTCGCGCATGATCCGCGGCGACCGGCGGCCGGGACTGATGCACGCCGCACTGTTCCTCGGCTTCCTCGCGCTGCTCGCGCGCAAGGTGCAGCTGATCGCGATCGGCTACGACGCATCGTTCGTCTATCCGGGCCTTGCCGGAGGCCTGTTCGCGGCGTTCAAGGACGTGGTCGAGGTCGTCGTGCTGCTTGCCGTCGGCTACGGCTTCTGGCGGCGCTTCGTCGAGAAGCCGCGGCGGCTCGAGCCGAACCGCGAGGCGATCCTGATCCTGTCGCTGATCGCCGCGATCATGGTCACCGACTTTGCGTTCGACGGCTTCCGCTTCGCGAAGCTCGCCGCGGTCGACGCGGGGATCGCGCACGAGGCGGCGTTCGCGCCGGGCGGGAGCATGGTGGCGAGCTGGGTATCCGCACTCTCGCCGGCGACGATCGACGCCGGCTACCACGTGCTCTACTGGCTGCAGATGCTCACGGTGCTGACCTTCCTGGTCCTCCTGCCCGCCGGCGAGCACTTCCACATCGTCACCGCACTGCCGACGCTCTTCTTTGCGCGCGGCGAGCCCGGCCGTCGCGTGCCGTCCGTAGACCTCGAGCGGGTGATGAATGCCGCCGACGGCGAGGAGGTCGCGGTCGGCGCGCGCACGGCACGCGATCTCTCCTGGAAGGACGGGCTCGACGCCTTCACCTGCACCGAGTGCGGCCGCTGCAAGGATGCCTGTCCGACGTTTCTCACCGGCAAGCCGCTGTCGCAGAAGTGGGTGCACGACTCGATCAAGCACCATCTGCTCGAACGGCGCGATGCGATCCTGGCCACGCCGACGGCCGATGCGCTGCCGTCGCTTGTGCCCGACGTGATCGGCGAGGACACCCTGTGGGCGTGCACGACCTGCGGCTACTGCGAGTCGGCGTGCCCGATCGAGCTCGAGCACCTGCCGAAGTTCTACCGGCTGCGGCAGCAGCGAGTGATGATGGAGGGCGCGTTCCCGCACGAGCTCAAGGCGCTCTTCGACGCCTACGAGTCGCAGAGCAACCCCTGGGGGCTGCCGTCCGACACCCGCGGCGACTGGGCGCGCAGCCTCGGCATTCCCGTGGTGTCCTCGCCGGAGGCGATGCGCGACCACGAGTGGCTCTACTACGTCGGCTCGGCCGCGTCCTTCGACCCGCGCGGCCAGAAGATCGCGACAGCGTTCGCCACGGTGCTGCGGCACGCGGGCGTGCGTTTCGCGATCCTCGGCGCTGCCGAGACCTCGACCGGCGAGTGCGTGCGGCGCCTCGGCAACGAGATGCTGTTCCAGGCGCTCGCCGAACCGCTGGTGGGGACGCTGAACGGACTCGGCGTTGCTCGCATCGTCACGACGGACCCGCACGCCTTCAACAGTCTCAAGCACGAATACCCGGCCTTCGGCGGGCACTACGAGGTCGTGCACCACACGCAGCTCTTGGCCCGGCTGATCGAGGAGGGCCGGCTCGCGCCGGTGCCGAACGTCTCGCGCGTCGTGCTCCACGATCCCTGCTACCTGGGCCGTCACAACGGTGAGTTCGAGGCGCCGCGCACCGTCCTGCGCCGGGTCGCGCGCGACGCGCCGCTCGGGATTGCGCTCGAGCGCGACCGGGCGATGTGCTGCGGGGCGGGGGGTGGCCGCATGTGGCTCGAGGAGTCGATCGGCACGCGCATCAACGTTGCGCGCACCGAGCAGCTCCTCGCCGCCGGGCCGGGTATCATCGGCACAGCCTGCCCGTACTGCGCGGTGATGATCGGCGACGGCCTGAAGGCCCTCGGGCGCGAGGAGGATGTCCGCGTGCTCGACGTGGCCGAGCTGGTCGCCGCGTCGCTTCCTGCCGGCGCCCCGACGCCGACCGCCGGACGATGACGCTCGACGATGACTGCCCACCACGCCCATCCCCGACTCCTCGTCCACACGTCGATCCAGCCGATCCGCTGGGGGGACATGGACGCGCTCGGGCACGTCAACAACACCGTGTACTTCCGCTACATGGAGCAGGCGCGGATCGAATGGCTGTTCGCGCACGCCGGCGCGCACGACCCCTACGCCACGAGCAGCGGCCCGGTGATCGTCAACGCGAGCTGCACGTTCGAGCAGCCGCTGGTGTACCCCGGCGACGTCGAGGTGCGGATGTACCTCGCGGCACCGGGCAAGAGCAGTGTCGGCAGCTACTACGAGATCCTGAAGGACGGCCGACGCTACGCCGAAGGCGCCGCGAAGATCGTGTGGATCGACCTCGCCACCGGGCGATCCACGCCGCTGCCCGAGGCGATCGCCG
>CAYQAF010000442.1:0-2492 GCA_964415375.1 uncultured Alcaligenaceae bacterium | reverse complement strand
CACGCCCAACACCGCCACAAAGACGCCCGCGACGGCGAAGGACCACCGGCGCAGGCCGCGGTGACGGGCCGCTACACGTTGAACCCGGCCGTCAGGCTGTAGCGCCCCGGCCGCTACGCACCGATCCAGCCCGCACGGCGGGCGAGTACCTCGGTCGTGGCCTCGGCGGCGAGCGCCAGGTGGCAGGTGTCCTCCGGCGCCGCATCGAGCGTCACGTCGAAGACGAGCAACTCGTCGCGCCGGAATGCGTGGACCGTGACCCGGTCGCCCGGCACATGCCGGCCCAGCAGCGCGTCGATACCCTCGCCGGTTGCGCGGAGCCCGTCGACTGCAACGATCACGTCGCCTCCGGACAGGCCCGCTCGCGCGGCGGGCCCGCCGCGGAAGGCGTGCTGCACTTTCGCCTCCCCCGATCCGCTCAGCTTGATGCCCAGCGTGACGCGCGGCGGATCGTCGCCGCGCGGCTCGCCTGGCGTACCGCCGCGGTCGCGCGGGCCGTCCGCGGCGCGCAGTCGCATCGTCACCCCGAACGACGCGAAGAGGTCGGCGAGCGGCGGATCCTCGAGGCCGTCGACGTGTCGCGCGAAGAAGTCCGCAAGGTCGCGGCCGGCGATCTCGCTCGCGATCCCAGGGATCCCGTCCTCGGGGACGCCGACGCCGGTGCGGCCGTAGCGCTGCCACAACGCCCGCATCACGTCGTCGAGCGAAGCGCCCTCGCGGCGCAGCAGCAGGTCGAGCGCGAGCCCGACCAGCGCGCCCTTGGCGTAGTAGCTCACCACGGCGTTCGGCGTGTTCTCGTCGTGCCGGTAGTACTTGATCCACGCGTCGAAGCTCGAATCGGCGACGCTCTGCACGTGCCGTCCGGGCGTACGCAGCACGCCGGTGATCGTGCGGCCGAGGAGCTCGAGGTAGCTCCTGGCGTCGATCACGCCGCTGCGAACGAGCGCCAGGTCGTCGTAGTAGGAGGTCAGGCCCTCGAAAGCCCACAACTGCCGCGTATAGCCCTCGCGGCCGAGGTCGTAGGGCACGAACGCGGCAGGCTTGATGCGCTTCACGTTCCAGGCATGGAAGTACTCGTGGCTCGCGAGTCCCAGGAACGAGCGGTACTCGTCGGTTACCTTCGCAACGCCGGCGCGAGGCAGGTCACGGCGGGCGCAGACGAGGCTCGTGCTGGCGCGATGCTCGAGGCCCCCGTAGCCTTCGCCAACCGCGAGCACCTGGAACAGGTAGCGCTCGAACGGGGCGCGCGCCCCCGGCCCGTCGAAGAGCTCGACCTGGAAGCGGCAGATGCGCGCAAGGTCCGCGGCGAGGCGCCCGAGGTCGGCGTCGTGCCGTCCTGCGATCGCAACGTCATGGATCGCGCCCCCGGCCTCGAAGGACACGTGCGTGAAATCGGAGATCTCGACGGGATGGTCGATCAGCTCGTCGTAGTCCGCGGCCCGGTAGAAGCCGAATCCCCACGTCGACGCGCCATCTGCGGGTAGCGTCGTCGCCACGCGCCATCCCCGTCGGCCCCCGGGCTCGACGATCTCGACGCGGCAGGCCGCGGCTTCGCGGCCTTGGGGACAGAGGAACACGCTGGATCCGTTGAAGTAGGCGCGCGTCGCGTCGAGGTATGCCGCGCGAACCGACAGGTCGTAGGCGTACACGTCGGCGATCACCGTCAGCGGTCCGACGCAGGGAGCGGCACGCCAGGTGTCCTTCGATTCCTTGGTGATCGCGACGGGTTGCCCCGCGCATTCCGCTCGGACGCCGACGAAATGCCGGGCGAATTCCCGGATCAGGTAACTGCCCGGAATCCACGTCGGAAGGCGGAAGCGCTGCCCGTCGACGGCGGGCGCGTCGACGGTGCACGAGACCTCGAAGAGGTGGGCGTGCGGGTCGCGGGCGGCAATGCGGTAAGTGGTGACGGGGAGGGGAGTCGACACGGGGCGCGTTGGTCGGTGTGGCAGCGGCGGGAGTTTACCGGGGCGACACGCGGCACCGGGATCGCAGCGCGAATCCGTCCTTGCCCCGCAACCGCGCGGAGCACGCGTTGGCCGGTTGCGCTAGGATCCACGCGATGAGCGAGAATCCTCTTCTTTCCGAACACGTCGCATTGCTCCGCGAGCGCCACCTCGGCCCGCCGTTTCCGAACGATGCAATCGGCGACCTGGTTGCCGTCCTGCGCCACGTGCGGCTCGACCCTGGCGAGGTGCTGATCCGGCAGGGCGACACCGGTGACGACCTGTTTCTCGTCATCGCGGGACAGGTCGACGTCGAGGTCCAGCATCCGGACGGCACGAAGACCGTCGTCGACACGATCGGCGAGGGTGGCGTGGTGGGCGAGCTCGCGCTCCTCACCGGCCAGCCGCGCAACGCGACCGTCATTGCGCGTGCCGCCACCGACGCCGCGAGACTGTCGCGGAACGATTTCGAGCGTGTCGCCGCGCGGCACCCGAAGGCGCTCAACGTGTTCCTGCACCTCTCTATCGGGCTGGGTCTCGCGCTGG
>CAYQAF010000441.1:0-2496 GCA_964415375.1 uncultured Alcaligenaceae bacterium | reverse complement strand
GGCTACGACATCATGATGTCGATGGCCCGCGGCACCGCGGAGCAGAAGGCCATGGCGCAGGATTCGCTCAACCGCTGGTGGTGGCCCTCGCTGATGATGTTCGGGCCGCCCGACGCCGACAGCGTGCATTCGGCGCAGTCGATGCAGTGGAAGATCAAGCTCCTATCCAACGACGAGCTGCGGCAGCGCTTCGTCGACCAGACGGTGCCGCAGGCGGACTACCTCGGCCTCACGGTTCCCGATCCCGAACTCACGTGGAACGCCGAGCGTGGCCACTACGACTTCGGTGCGATCGCCTGGGAGGAGTTCTACGAGGTGCTGAAGGGCAATGGCCCGTGCAACCGCGAGCGCCTGAAGACCCGCGTGAGCGCGTGGGAGGACGGCACGTGGGTGCGCGAGGCGGCGCGCGCCGCGCGCCAGGCCGCATAGACGAATCGCGGGAGAGCAGGCGATGAGCAGGGAATGGCCGTTGTGGGAGATCTTCATCCGCAGCCAGCACGGGCTCGCGCACAAGCACGCGGGGAGCCTGCACGCGGCGGACGCGGCGATGGCGATCAAGAGCGCGCGTGACGTCTACACGCGGCGCAACGAGGGCGTGTCGATCTGGGCGGTGAAGTCCGCCGACATCGTCGCGTCGTCGCCCGGCGACCGCGAAGCGCTGTTCGAGCCCTCGAACAGCAAGGTGTACCGGCACCCGACGTTCTTTCCGATGCCGGACGAAGTCAAGAACATCTGAGTACTACACAGACATGTCGCTCGACACGCACCTCCTCGAATACGTGCTCCGGCTGGCCGACAGCGACCTGGTCCTCGCGCAGCGCCTCGGCGAATGGGTGGGCAAGGGTCCGGTGATCGAGGAGGACATCGCGCTCACCAACGTCGGGCTCGACCTGATCGGGCAGGCGCGCATGTGGTTCAACTACGCGGGCGAGGTCGAGGCACGGATCAAGGGCACGGGACGCGACGAGGACCAGTTCGCGTTTCGTCGCGATGCCCACGAGTTTCGCAACCTGCTCCTCGTCGAGCAGCCGAACGGCAGCTACGCCGACACGCTCGCGCGCCAGTTCCTGTTCGACCACTGGCACCTGCTCGCCCTGCGGGCCCTCGCGCGGTCGAAGGACGCGCGCGTGGCCGAGATCGCCGCGAAGGGCGCCAAGGAAGCGGCCTACCACGCCGAACGATCCTCGGACTGGGTGATCCGCCTGGGCGACGGTACCGACGAGTCGCATCGCCGCATGCAGGCTGCGATCGACGAGCTCTGGCGCTACGCGGGCGAGATGTTCGTGCCGGATGCCGCCGAGACCGAACTGGCCGCGGCCGGCATCGTGCCCGACGCGCGCGCGCTGCAGGCGCCGTGGGACGCCGCGGTCGATGCGGTGCTCGCCGAGGCGACGCTCGTGCGCCCGCCGGCGGGCTACGTGCAGAAGGGCGGCAAGCAGGGCCGGCATACCGAGCACCTCGGCCACCTGCTGGCCGAGATGCAGTTCCTGCAACGCGCGTATCCCGACGCGCGGTGGTGAGCGCGATGACCACACCCGAGCAGGACGCGGTCGCGGCGATCACGGTCGAAGCCGACCGCGCGGCGGAGCGGGGCGGCACACGGGTTTCGCTCGACGCGATCTGGGACGCGCTCTCCACGGTGCCCGACCCCGAGATTCCGGTGGTGTCCGTGGTCGAGCTCGGCATCGTACGCGCGGTCGAATGGACCGCCACGGGCCTCGAGGTGCGCGTGACGCCCACGTACTCCGGGTGCCCCGCGACCGAGCTCATCATGGATGGCATCCGCGAGGCGCTCGCGGAAGCCGGGATCGTCGACGCCAGGGTGACGACGGTGCTGTCGCCGGCGTGGACCACCGACTGGATCGCTCCCGAAGCACGGCCGAAGCTCGCCGCGTTCGGCATCGCGCCGCCCGGGCAGGCCGCATCGCGCGTGGAGGTCACGGGCATCAGTCCGCTGCGCCGCTCGCGCGAGCCGGTGGCGTGCCCGCGTTGTGGCTCGACCGAGACCGCGCTCCTCGCGCAGTTCGGCTCGACCGCCTGCAAGGCGCTGTACCGCTGCGAGTCGTGCCGCGAGCCCTTCGACTACTTCAAGCCGCACTGACCGACCCGGTCGGCCAGGCGTTCCGGCAAGGTCCCCATGAGCAAGTTTCATCCGCTGCGCATCGCCCGCGTCGACCGCGAGACCCGCGACGCCGTCGCGATCACGTTCGCCGTGCCCGACGACGTCGCCGACCTGTATCGCTTCCTGCCGGGCCAGCACCTGACGCTGCGAACCACGGTCGACGGCGCCGACGTGCGCCGCTCGTACTCGATCTGTTCGGCACCCCAGGACGGCCTGCTGCGGATCGCGGTCAAGCGCTGCCCGGGCGGGTTGTTCTCGACGTTCGCGAACGAGCGGCTCGCCGTGGGCGACACGCTGGAAGTGATGCCGCCGCTCGGCCACTTCGGCGTGGCGGCCGATCCGGGCGTGGGGCGGCATTACGTCGCGTTCGCCGC
>CAYQAF010000440.1:0-2497 GCA_964415375.1 uncultured Alcaligenaceae bacterium | reverse complement strand
GAGCAGATTGGCGAGCGCGCGCAGATCGTCGGCGCCGAACACGCGGCCCGTGGGATTGTGCGGCGTGTTGAGCAGCAGCAACCGCGTCTTCGGCGTCAGTGCGGCGGCGATGCGCTCGAGCGGGAAGCGATACTCGGGCGCGTCCATCGTCACGTACACCGGCACGCCGCCCGCCAGCTCGATCGCCGGCACGTAGCTGTCGTAGCAGGGCTCGAGGACGATCACCTCGTCGCCGGGTTGCACGCTGCACAGGATCGCCGCCATCAGCGCCTGCGTGGCGCCCGCAGTGACGGTGATCTCGGCGTCGGCGTCGTAGCGCACGCCGTGGCAGGCCTCGACCTTGTCCGCGATGGCGCGGCGCAGCGCCGGCACGCCGGTCATCGGTGCGTACTGGTTGTGGCCCGCGCGCAGCGCGTCGTGCACGAGCGCGACGAGCCTGGGATCGCAGTCGAAGTCGGGGAAGCCCTGGCCGAGATTCACTGCGCCGTGCTCGGCCGCGAGCGCCGACATCGTGGTGAAGATCGTCGTGCCGACGCGCGGCAGCCGCGAGCGGATCTCGACGGGCGCGTCCATCGTCGTCCCCTCCACTACCCCAGGTTCGGCGCGAGCCGGCGACGCGCCACCGCAACGTCGAGCCCTGCGCGCGCCGCGAAGTCGGCAAGCTGGTCGTCGCCGATGCGCCCGACGGCGAAGTAGCGCGCCTCCGGGTGCGCGAAGTAGAAACCCGACACCGACGCCGCCGGCGTCATCGCGAAACTCTCGGTGATGTCCATGCCGATCGCCTGCGCGTCGAGCAGGCCGAGGAGCGGCGCCTTCACCGCGTGATCCGGGCACGCCGGGTAGCCGGGTGCCGGCCGGATGCCCCGGTACTCCTCGCGCACCAGCGCGCGCACGTCGAGCGACTCGTCGCGCGCGTAGCCCCAGAGCTCGGAGCGCACGCGTCGGTGCAGCCACTCGGCGAACGCCTCGGCGAGGCGATCGGCAAGCGCCTTCAGCATCAGGCCCGAATAGTCGTCCTGCTTCGCCGCGAACTCGGCCAGCTTGCGCTCGATGCCCAGGCCCGCGGTCACCGCGAAGGCGCCGAGGAAGTCCGGCGGCCCGCCCTCGGGGGCGACGAAGTCGGCGAGCGCGTAGTTGGGCTTGCCCTCGGGCCGCAGGTTCTGCTGCCGCAATCCGTGCCAGACCAGCGCCGGTTCCTTGCCCGACGCGTCGCGCCACAGCACGATGTCATCGCCACGCGCGTTCGCCGGCCAGAAGCCCGCGACACCGCTCGCGGTGAGCCACCGGCCGTCGATGATCTTCGCGAGCATCGCCTGGCCTTCGGCAAGCACGTTGCGCGCGGCCTCGCCGACGACGGGATCGTCGAGAATCGCGGGATACGGCCCCGCGAGCTCCCACGCCTGGAAGAACGGGCCCCAGTCGATCAGCGCGGCGATCTCGCGCAGGTCGACGTTGCGGAACTCGCGTCGTCCGGTGAACAGCGGCTGCGGCGGCACGTAGGCCGACCAGTCGGGGCGGAAGGCGTTCGCGCGCGCGGCAGCGAGCGGGATGATCCCCGGCCCCTTCTTCTGCGCGTGCTGCTCACGGATCTTCGCGTAGTCGGCCGCGATCTCGGCGACGTAGCCGTCGCGCTGTTCGGGGGACACGAGCGACGTGGTCACGCCGACCGCGCGCGAGGCGTCAGGCACGTACACCGTCGGGCCCGAGTAGTGCGGGGCGATCTTCACCGCGGTGTGCACGCGCGAGGTGGTCGCACCGCCGATCAGGAGCGGCATCGTGAAGCCCTCGCGCTGCATCTCGCCCGCGACGTGCGCCATTTCCTCAAGCGACGGCGTGATCAGTCCCGATAGCCCGATCGCATCGGCCTTGTGCTCCTTCGCCGCGGCGAGGATCTTCTGCGCCGGCACCATCACGCCGAGGTCGACGACGTCGAAGTTGTTGCACTGGAGTACGACGCCGACGATGTTCTTGCCGATGTCGTGCACGTCGCCCTTGACCGTGGCGACGACGATGCGACCCTTGGGCTTCGACTCGACGCCGGAGGCTGCCTTTTCCGCCTCGATGTACGGCACGAGGTGCGCGACCGCCTGCTTCATCACCCGCGCGCTCTTCACCACCTGCGGCAGGAACATCTTGCCCGCGCCGAAGAGGTCGCCGACGACGTTCATGCCGGCCATCAGCGGCCCCTCGATGACCTCGATCGGCCGTCCGCCGCGGGCCGCGATGGCCGCGCGCGCTTCCTCGGCGTCCTCGACGACGAAAGTCGCGATGCCCTTGACCAGCGCGTGCTCGAGACGCTTCTCCACGGGCGCGTCGCGCCACGCGAGGTCCTCCTCGACCTTCTTGCCCTTCGCCTTGTAGCTTTCGGCGAAGGCCACCAGCCGCTCGGTCGCGTCCGGCCGGCGGTTCTGGATCACGTCCTCGACAAGCTCGCGCAGCACCGGGTCGAGCTCGTCGTAGACGCCGAGCTGGCCGGCGTTGACGATGCCCATCGTCA
>CAYQAF010000439.1:0-2508 GCA_964415375.1 uncultured Alcaligenaceae bacterium | reverse complement strand
GCGGGATCACGACGAAGAACAGCATGCGCAGGAAGACCTGCCCCAGCGGGTCGAACAGCGTCGTGGCGAGCCACTGCGCCCCCCCGAGCAAGGACGGGACCCGGCTACCGAGGGCGAGGACGACGCTGCCGGCGACGGCCCCGGCCACCAGCCCGAACAGGATTCGATTCGCGAGACGCGCGTCAATGTCGGCCATGACGGATGCTAACAGCGCGTTTCGCGTGCCGCCAAGTAGACTGCGCTGCCAGTGAACGCGCCGCAGATACCACGACGCATGCCAGAGTACCGCGCCGACATCGACGGCCTGCGGGCCATCGCGATCCTGCCGGTCGTCTTTTTCCACGCTGGCTTCGGCTTCGCCCAAGGCGGATTCGTCGGCGTCGACGTGTTCTTCGTCATCTCCGGCTACCTGATCACGTCGCTGATCCACCGGGAAATGATCACTGCCGAATTCTCCCTGGCCCGCTTCTATGAGCGAAGGGTGCGACGGCTGTTCCCGGCGCTGTTCGCAACGCTGTCGGCCTGTGCTGCCGTGGCTGCCCTGGCTGCTGCTGCCGCAGGACTTGCGTTACTTCGGCGGCAGCCTGTTCGCCACGACCCTTTTTTCGTCGAACATCTTTTTCTGGCTCGAGGCCGGTTACTTCGACGTCGCGGCCGAGCGCAAACCTCTCCTGCACACCTGGTCGCTGGTCGGCCACTTTATTTCGACGAACACCATTTGTCGGTCCACGGCGCGGAGGCGGTTGCCGAAACGCTCCGGCCTGCCTTCGAATGATGCGGTTGTCGCCCCACAGGTCCAAATGCGCGCGGCACCCGTGGTATAAACGTTATGTCAAACATGGAGTTCTTCGCGGCGAAGGCCATGCCGCACCAGCAAGACAGCCCGAAGTACTGGCAGCGCTGGCTCGAGGATCGGGGAGTTGCCGAGGCCGTCGCCCGCCACGTCAACGACCTGTACCGCGCCTCGCGCAGTGCAGGCGAGCGCGTGTGGACGTTCGCGTACGCCGGCGCCACCAGTGGCGCCGTCATCGGCGTGCTGGCAGCCGCGATCTTCATCCGGTGGGCCTCCGGTCAATGGCCCGGATGGCCTGGCCTCGCAATCATGGTCCTGACGGCCGCGTTGGCGGCTTCTCTCGCCTGGTGGTGCGCCTATTGGCTGATGCACCGTCCCGGCCTGCGCACGCGCGCGTCGCGCATCGCGGGTCGTGAACTGCAGGGCGGGGATGAGTGCGTGGAGCAAGTCATCGGGTCGCTCGTCGAAGGGCTGGCGCGCAGCCAGTTTCGCCCGCGGGACGAGCAGTCAGAGATGCAGCAGCTCACGCAAGCCACGATCGTCACCGGCCTGCGTGAAGCCCCCACCAGCGAACTCGAGCGCAACCTGCTCGAGCGCCTCGTCGGCAGTGCTTTCGTGCCGACCGCGGACGGCAGCATCTTCGTCTTCAAGCTCGGACCGGCGTGCACCCGCTGCGCGGCCCGCACCCGCACCGGCCCGCTGCGACTCCTGAACATCCCCAGCCATTGGGCCGCTCAACTCGGCTACGAGCGGCTCAGGGAGCTGCCGACGCGAGGCCGGCAACTGCTGGTCGTGCCGCAGCGGATCCAGGAGCTGGCGCAGTTTCTCGGCCACGCCAGCCCATCGACCAATCTGCCGATGCTCTTCGGTCCGAAAGCCCTGGTGCTGCTTTGCGAGGGGTGCGGCAAGGAGGCGATTCGCGGCGGCGTGCTGCAGGAACGCGACCAGCAACGGCATACGTAGGCCCGTCGCCGCATCAGGGACCCGCCTGCCCACCCGTCTCCGTTGTGACGACGTTCGCGGTGAACAGGCGGGACTGGCGCTAACCTTCCGCCATGGCAGAAAAGGCCGCAGACAAGACTGAACGGCGCGAATCTGGAGCGACGGACGACGGCGCGCGCGTCGAGCGCCGTCGGCAGCCGCGCGACGTGGCAACGCCGCCGGATTGGGAAATGATCGTGCTGCAGCGCATGGCGGGGCGCGTCAAGTCACTGTCCGGCGAGCCCGTTCCCGGGATATCCATGGGCAACGACGGCAGCTGGGAGGAAGCCGCGCTCCTCGCACTGCGACGGCGAATGAACGACCTTAAATCAAAATAGCGCGCACCTCGCGCAGCCAGGCGGCCGATTTGCTCGCAACGTCGTGGCTGCTTATGTCACGAACGAGTTGCGATACTCCGCGCGGGGGCGTAATAGTCCTGTGCAAACCGGCGAAGAATCCGGGGCCCTGCAGAATCCCGCCCTGATCTGAATCTGGCCCGGCCGATGCGCGTGCAAGGTGAGCGATCGCCTCCCTCCGCGCATCGGACGGTGCCACCCAAGCGCGGGCCTCGTAACCGCCGATCCCCGCCCGGCCAGCCCATCGGACCGCGGATTTCACTCACGCTCCGGCGGCCGACGACCGCTACGATGGCCAGGTCACCGGCTACGCAGCGAGCCACGGCCATGCGATTCAAGGCAAGCACCCTCTTCGTCCTGCTGCTGCTCGCGCTCGCC
>CAYQAF010000438.1:0-2510 GCA_964415375.1 uncultured Alcaligenaceae bacterium | reverse complement strand
GAGGCGCCGCGCCGCGCTCGCCGCGGTCGAGGCCGAGTGCCGCACGATCGCCGCGCGTCGGCGCGTCACGCTCGCGTGGGAACCGTTCTTCGAGCTCGCCGCGGCGCCCTGCGATGCGCGGCTGCAGGCGCAGTGGGCAGCCGCGGTCGCGGCGCACGGTGTGCCGGTTCGGCACCTGCCCTCGGGTGCCGGCCACGACGCGATGGAATTCGCGAAGCTCGCGCCGATCGCGATGCTGTTCGTCCGCTGCGGCAACGGCGGCATCAGCCACAGCCCGCGCGAGACGCTCGCGGTCGAGGACGCGGAGCTCGCGACGAGCGTGTTCCTGCACTTCCTCGAGCACTTCGATCCCGCGCCGTTCTCCGGCTGATGTCATGACCCCGCCATTCATCGCCGCGCTCGACGCGCGCATCGACGCCGGCTTCGCCGACGAGGTTGCATTCCTGCGCGAGCTGGTACGGGTACCCACCGACACGCCGCCGGGCGACAACGCCGGCCACGCCGAGCGCACCGCGGAGCTGCTCGAGGCGATGGGCCTCCCGGTCGAGCGGCATCCGGTGCCGACGGCCGAGGTCGAGGCCGCGGGTCTCGTCTCGGTCACCAACCTGATCGTGCGCCGCCGGTTCGGTGAGGGCCCGGTGATCGCGCTCAACGCGCACGGCGACGTCGTGCCGCCGGGCGAGGGCTGGAGCAGGCCGCCCTACGACGGCGTGATCGAGAACGGGCGCATGTACGGTCGCGGCGTGGCGGTGTCGAAGTCCGATTTCGCGACCTACACGTTCGCACTGCGCGCGCTCGAGACCGTGGCGCGCGAGCGCGGTGTTGCGCTCGCGGGCGCGGTCGAGCTCCACTTCACCTACGACGAGGAATTCGGCGGCGCGCTCGGGCCGGCATGGCTGCTGCGCCACGGGCTCACGCGGCCCGTTCTCGCGCTCTGCGCCGGGTTCTCGTACGCGGTCGTCAACGCGCACAACGGCTGCCTGCAACTCGAGGTCACGGTGCACGGGCAGGCGGCGCACGCGGCGATGCCCGACAGCGGCGTCGACGCGCTCAAGGCGGCGCACGCGATCCTCACTGCGCTGTACGCGCTCGCGCCCGCCTACGCGGCGTGCCGCTCGAAGGTCGCGGGCATTGCCTCGCCAACGATCAATGTCGGTCGCATCGAGGGTGGAACGAACACCAACGTCGTGCCCGCGAAGGTGGTCCTGAAGCTCGATCGGCGCATGATTCCCGAGGAGGATGCCGCCACGGTCGAGGCGGAGCTCCGCGAGGTGATCGAGCGTGCGGCGGCGGCCGTGCCGCGTGCGCGCGTCGGGATCCGCAGGCTGCTCCTCGCCCGTCCGCTCGTGCCGCGTTCCGGGCACGAGCGCCTGGCCGACGCGCTGGTACGCCACGGCGAGCGGGTGTTCGGCGAGCGCATCGCGGTGACGGCGACACCGCTCTACACGGATGCGCGCCTGTACGGCGAGGCAGGGGTGCCGGCCGTGCTGTACGGCGCGGGCCCGCGGACGATCCTCGAGGCCAACGCGAAGCGCGCCGACGAGAACCTGCTGCTCGACGACTTGCGGCGCGCGACAAAGGTGGTAGCGGCGATGCTCGCCGAGCTGCTCACGCCGGATTGAGATCGGTCCAGCATGATCGCGCACCGAGTTTTCGTTTGCGCGGCCGTAGCGCCCTGGTCTAGGCTTCAGAGATTGACCGCGCGCAAGGCCTTGATCGGTGCCGCAAGGCATCGTACGCCTTCGAGGATCGCAGTCCGATGACAACCGCTCCGGTGACCGGCCCGCGTTTCACGAGGTGGGTGACGCTCGTCTACCTCGCCTACCTCGCCGCGCCGATCGTGCTGCTGTTCGTCGGGTCGTTCGGGCAGCTCTGGCTCAACACGCTGCTCCCCACCGGCTTCACCGGGCGCTGGTATGCGGAGGTGGCCGCGGACCCCAGTTTCCGGCGCGCGTTCGTGTCGAGCCTCACCGTGGCCGGCCTGGTAATCCTGCTGTGCCTGGTCGTGGGGTTGCCGCTCGCGTACGCGGTATTTCGCGCCGACCGGCCCGCGGTGCGGGCACTCGCTCGCGTGATCTACCAGCTGCCGGTGGCGCTGCCCGCGCTGGTGCTGGCGTTCGGCTTCATCCGCGTGTTCTCGTCGGACCAGTTGCCGTGGCTGGGCTCGATCTGGCTGCTCGTCGCCGGGCACCTCATGCTCGGCCTGCCGTACTTCCTGCAAGCCGTGGTCGCCGACATGCAGCGGCTCAACCTGAAGCTCCTCGAGATGGCGGCCGAGTCGCTCGGCGCGAACGGCAGGCAGCGCTTCTTCCAGATCGTACTGCCGTCGCTGCGGCACTCGATCCTCGCTGGCCTGATCGTCGTCGCAGCCCTCTCCATCGGCGAGTTCCAGTTCAGCAACCTCGTGGCGGGCTTCCTCAGCCGCACGTATCCGGTGGTGCTGCTGCAGGCGTTCTACGGCGCCACCGGATTCGCCTGTGCCGCCACGGTCGTGCTGCTGGTGCTGGCAC
>CAYQAF010000437.1:0-2520 GCA_964415375.1 uncultured Alcaligenaceae bacterium | reverse complement strand
TTGCGACGCGCCAGGCGTTGTTGAAGCCGTCGCCGGTCTTGTCGCCCGGCTTCGCGTCCTTGGCCCAGGTGTAGAGGGGCTTGCCCTTGTAGGCCCACTGCTTCGAGCCGTCGTCGCGGGTGATCACCGACCAGTCGCCGAGGCCCACGTCGATGGCGGTAGCCCCGACCGGCGGCCAGTTGGTCGCGCACGGGCCGTTGCAGACGCTCTTGCCCGAGCCCGCGACGTCCTTGTCGAACGTGTACAGCGTCATGCCGGATGGGTTGGTGAGGATGCCCTCCTTCGCCTGCACTGCGTGGAGCGGCTGCCACATCGACGCGCAACCGGCCACCGCGGCAGCCACGATCGCGGCACCGCAGACCTGCATCAACCTGTTCATTGGGAAGCCCTTTCTCCGCATCGGGTCACGGGTTCGACATCACCGCTAACAGCCGGGGCGCACCGTTATTCCCGGATCGTTCCCGGCCGGCCCATCCTACGCCTGCCAGCCGTAGCGGATCAGGTGGAAATACACCGGGGCGGCGAAGATCACCGAGTCCAGCCGCTCGAGCATGCCGCGCCGTCCCTCGAAGCTCGTGCCCCACTCCATCACGCCGCGATCGCGCTTGATCGCCGACATCACCAGGCTGCCGAAGAGCCCCAGCAGGTTGACGACGAGCGCCATCCCGGCGGCCTGCACCAGCGAGAACGGCGTGAGCCACGCGAGCGCGGTGCCGACGATCGTCGCGCCGAAGATGCCGCCGACGACGCCCTCGACGGTCTTGGTCGACGACAGCGCCGGCGCGAGGACCGTCCTGCCATAGAGCTCGCCCCACAGGTACTGCAGCACGTCCGACGACTGTACCGTGAGCACGAGCCAGGCGATCAGCAGCAGGTTGCCGCCTTCGAAGCCGGCGATGCGCAGCGTCATCAGCGCGGGCACGCAGGAGACGCAGTACACGCAGATCATCAGCGCAGCGTAGAGCTTCGCCATGCGCTCGAAGAAGCGCGTCGTGTCGGCCGACATCGCGGCGAAGATGGGCAGCGTGAGGAACGCGTATACCGGGATGAACACCGCCCAGAGGCCGTACCACTCGAGGCCGACCAGCACGTACTGCGCAGGCAGGAAGAAGAAGAACACCGCGGCGAGCGCCCAGTGGTCGCCGCGGCGGGTGTAGGTGAGCGAGACGAACTCGCGCAGCGCGAGGAACGAGACGAACCAGAACAGCACGACCACACCGACCTTGCCCAGCGTGAACGCGAGCCCGAGCAGGAGCACCATCACCCACCACCAGCCAATGCGCTCGCGGAAGCTGTCGATCGCGCGGTGCGGCTCGCCGCGCGCCACGTAGTAGCGCAGCAGGAATCCGGCGATGCTGGCGACGAGCAGCACGCCGAAGGTGCCCGCGAAGAGCGTCAGGAGTTCGGGCCGCGATCCCATGGCAAGGGCCTGTTCACACTATGCCGGTGGCGGGGCCAGGGCGACGAGGCCGTCGCGCAGCCGGTCGAGGAAGGCCTCCTTGTCCTCGCCGGGGGCGACCTTCAGCGGCGTGCCGAAGGTGAGCGTGCACAAGAGCGGGATCGGCAGCACCTGTCCCTTCGGCATCACGCGGTTCAGGTTCTCGATCCACACCGGCACGCACTCGACTTCCGGGCGTGCCTCGGCCGCGCGAAAGATGCCACTCTTGAAAGGCAGCAGCAGCTCGTCGGTGGTGTTGCGCGTGCCCTCCGGGAACAGGATCAGCGAGTCGCCGTGATCGAGCGCGTCGACCATCTGCTCGACCGGGTTGGGCACCCCCTCGCGCTTCTGGCGCTCGACCATCACCGCGCGCAGCACGTCGTTCGCGATCCAGCGCTTGAGCTGCGTGGCGCTCCAGTAGTCGGCGCCGGCCACCGGCCGCGTGTGCACGCGGAGGTCGGCAGGCAGCGACGCATAGATCAGCACGAAGTCGCCGTGGCTCGTGTGGTTGCCGTAGTAGATCCGCTGCACGGCCGCGGGCGCGCAGCCCTTCCACACCGCCCGCGCGCCGGTCAGGAGGCGCGCGAAGCCGCAGATCGCACTCGCGACCAGCGACTCCTTCGTGAACCGGATCATGTCCAAGGAATGCCCGGGATCCCCGCTCGCGCGGCGTCAGCGGCCCATGAGGAACAGCGTCGCGAGGCCGAGGAAGATGAGGAAGCCGCCCGAGTCGGTGACCGCGGTGATCAGCACCGAGGCGCCGAGCGCGGGGTCGCGTCCCATCCGTATCATCGTCATCGGGATCATCACGCCGGCGAACGCCGCGAGCAGCAGGTTGAGCGTCATCGCGAACACCATGACGAGCCCCAGGCCGACGTTGCGGTAGAGCAGCATCGCGACGAGTCCCATTGCGCCGCCCCACACCAGCCCGTTCACCAGCGCCACCGCGAGTTCTTTTCGCAGCAGCTTCTCACCGTGGTTGCGCGAGATCTGGCCGAGCGCCACCGAGCGCACGATCATCGTGATCGTCTGGTTGCCGGAGTTGCCGCCGATGCCGGCGACGATCGGCATCAGCGCCGCGA
>CAYQAF010000436.1:0-2520 GCA_964415375.1 uncultured Alcaligenaceae bacterium | reverse complement strand
CCTCCACCGGTCCGGTCGCCGCACCGGCTGCGGCCGGCGCGTTGGCCGAACTGCGTTCGCGCTCGCAGATGCTCGAGGCCGTGCTGGCCGAGTTGCCGGCGCGCCCGGCGGTGGAGCGGGCGGCGACGTCGGTGCCGATCGAGTCGCTCGAGGCCCGGGTGCAGTGGCTCGATCACGAGATCCTGGTCGCGGACGCGCAGGCACGCGTGCCGGACGCCGAGCGGCTCTGGCGCGACCGGGTCGAAGTCATGAATTCGCTGGTGCAGCTGCGCTACGTCGAGGCGCAGCGCGACTTGTTGTGAACCGGAGGTCACGAATGAAGATCAACGCATTGCACCATGGCCGAGCCGCAGTTGCCGGCGCCTGCTGCGCAGCCTTGCTTGCGCTGGCTGCGCCCGTTGCGGGAGCCGCAGAGCCCGCGGACCGCGCTGCGCTGGAAAAGCAGCTGAAGGAAGCGCGCGCGAAGCTGAACGACGCCGCGCGCGACGTCGCCGACCTGAGCCAGCAGCTCTACGGAGGCGACCGGCACGACGAGCTGATGCGCTTCGTGCAGGGGCGACCGCAAGGCGCCATGCTCGGCATCAACATCGAGGACGCCAAGGGACGCGAGGACGGCGTCGAGGTCGTGGGCGTGAGTCCGGGCGGTCCGGCGGAGCAGGCTGGCCTCAAGACCGGCGACATCGTGGTCGCGATGAACGGGCAGTCACTGCGGACCGCTGATGGCCGCAATCCGGGTGCGCGACTGGTCGAGTTGATGCGCAGCGTCGAACCCGGCCAGACCGTGAATCTCGACTATCTGCGCGACGGCCGGCAGGGCAGCGCAGCGGTCAAGGCCGCGCCGGCGGAACCGCCGATTGCGCGCATCCTGCGCGAGCGACTGCCGAAGCAGCTTCCGGAAGGCCTGCAGATCCCGGGCTTCGAGGGCCTGATGGGTCCCGAGCGGCCGTTCCGTTCGCTCGAACTCGTGAAGCTGACACCGAAGCTCGGCAAGTACTTCGGCACGGACGAAGGGCTGCTGGTCGTGCGCGCCGCGGAGGGCCAGGTCCTGCCGCTCGAGGAGGGCGACGTGCTGCTCAGCATCGACGGGCGCAAGCCGGACAGCCCGGGGCACGCTTTCCGGATCCTGCGCTCCTACCAGCCCGGCGAGAAGGTGAAGCTCGGCGTGTTGCGTAATCGCAAGCAACTCGAACTTGCGGCGACCATGCCGGAGGCCGACGCCGCGGCCCGGTCACGCCATCGCGCGCCGCTGCCGCCGGCGCCGCCGGCGCCACCGGTCGGCGGGATCACCTGAGGCGACCGCGACCCCTCTGCTAGCATGCGCGGCCCATGCTGCGCAGCGATTTCCAATACGAGCTTCCGGACGAACTGATCGCGCGTCACCCGGCGGCGCGGCGCAGCGACAGCCGGCTGCTGCACCTCGACGGCCGCACCGGCGCAATGGCAGACCGGCAGTTCGCAGACCTGCCGGGGTTGCTGAGGCCGGGCGACCTGCTGGTGTTCAACGACACCCGGGTCGTGCCGGCCCGGCTGCACGGACGCAAGGACACGGGTGGCCGTATCGAGATCCTGCTCGAACGCGTGCTCGGCGGCCTGCGCGTGCTGGTCCAACTGCGGTCGAGCAAGGCGCCGGCCCCGGGATCGAGATTGCATCTGCCGGGCGGCTGCACTGCGATCGTCGTCGGCCGCCAGGACGAATTCTGGTTGCTCGAGTTCGACCGCGAACCGGCCGGGATCTTCGAGCAGCACGGCGAAATGCCGCTGCCGCCGTACTTGAAGCGGGCCGCTGAGGAGGCCGATCGAGAGCGTTACCAGACCGTGTATGCGCGTGCGCCGGGGGCCGTGGCCGCGCCGACCGCAGGCCTGCATTTCGACGAGGCTACGCTCGAAGCCTGCCGGAGGTCCGGCGCGGAAAGTGCTCGCGTCACCCTGCACGTCGGGGCCGGCACGTTCCAACCGGTGCGTGCCGACGATTTACGGGATCACCGGATGCATGCGGAACTCGTCCAAGTCCCGCTGGAGACCTGCGACGCGGTCGCCGCGTGCCGCTCGCGAGGCGGTCGCGTCATTGCCGTCGGCACGACGGCCGTGCGCGCGCTCGAATCGGCGGCCCGGGCCCAGGGGCGGCTGGTTCCGTTCGCGGGGGACACCCGGCTCTTCATCACGCCCGGCGATCGATTTAACGTCGTGGACGCACTGGTCACGAACTTTCACCTGCCGGAGTCCACGCTGCTGATGCTCGTGTGCGCGTTGGCCGGCCGGGAGCACGTGCTGCGCGCTTACCGTCACGCCGTTGCCGCGAAGTACCGCTTCTTCAGCTATGGGGATGCCATGTTCGTCGAGCCGGATCCGGCCGCGCTCGAACGGAGATCCACGGGATGAAATTCGAGCTGCTCGCGAGCGAGGACCTGGCGCGCCGCGGCCGGTTGCACCTGCGGCACGGCACGGTGGAAACGCCCGTCTTCATGCCGGTCGGCACCTATGGCACGGTCAAGGCGATGACCCCGGAGGAATTGACGGGGC
>CAYQAF010000435.1:0-2530 GCA_964415375.1 uncultured Alcaligenaceae bacterium | reverse complement strand
GCGGCCATCCTCGAACTAGAGCAGTGGCTGGTCCGCGCGGCGTGAGTCGCGGTCAGGCGCGCAGTGTTCCCTGAAGTCCGCTTTCTCTGCGGTGCGGTGACTGCAACGGGTCGCGATCTGCGCATCACCTGGATGTCAGCTTCCGGCGTGAACTCGGTGGCTCCTTACGGACAGCGCTGACGGCCGCAAGGGGTCGAAGCGGACCCGCTGAGCCATTTCAGCCGTGTCCGCCGACTTTCCAGCAAGCCGGAGAGACCGCCGCTGTTACCGCGCCGCTATCGCCGCTTGGGGTTCTGAAGGTGGCTCACCGCGAGGGCGGCACGTTGACTCAGTTTCAGGTCGGCGGCAACAGTCATTTGGAACCGGCCCCGCTGCGCTGCGTCGTCGGGGAGGCGTTGAGGAGGACGCGACTGAACTCAGGCTGGGATCCCGGTGGCCGATCGACCGTCCACCGTCGAAACGCCGAGGAGCCTTTGCTGCAACTGCTTGTCGATGGCCAGTTCCGAGCTTGGCAGGATGCGGTCGATGCGCCCGTTCACCATCACGGCCACCGAGTTCGCCACTTCAACGGCAACCGCGAGGTTCTGCTCGATCAGCAATAACGCGATGTCACCGTCGCGGAGCATCGTCTTGAGCGTGCTAACGATCAGTTCGACCATTAGCGGCGCCAGACCCTCGGTCGGCTCGTCCATGATCAGCAGGCGAGGGTTGCAGAGCAAGGCGCGTCCAATTGCCAGCATCTGCTGTTCGCCACCAGAGAGAGCTGAGCCGTAGTTGCCGCGACGCTCAAAGAGACGTGGAAAGAGCTCATAGATTCGCTCACGCGTCCACCTGACTCCGGCTCCGCGGCGTTCGACGAGGCGCAAATGCTCGTCGACCGTCAGGCTCTGGAATATGCGACGACCCTGAGGGACGAGGCTGATGCCGCGGGAGGCGATCTGGTACGGCTGCCGCCCAACAAGCTCGGTCCCGTCGAGGAGCACGCTGCCCGCTGTCACGGGGGCCATGCCCATGATGGCGTGACACAGCGTCGTCTTGCCCATCCCATTGCGGCCGACGACGGCGAGCGGCAGATCGCCGACATCCAGCACGACGCCATGCAGGATTCGGCTCTTGCCGTATTGAACCTCAAGCGCTCGGGCTTGGAGCAGCATGTTGGTGAGCCCTGTTGCCAAGGTAAATCGACTGAACGAGTTGACTTGCGGCAGTCTCGCGCGGAGAACCGTCGAAGACCACGGCGCCTTCATGCATCACTGTGACCCGGTCCGCGACCTGCAGGGCGACGTCCATGTCGTGCTCGATCAACACCACCGTAACGTCGGTTGGCAAGGTGCGCAGCATCGCAGCCAGCGCCGGCCGCTCGAGCGGCGACAGACCGGCCGCGGGTTCGTCGAGCAGCAGGAGGCGCGGCTTGCCAGCTAGGGCCATGCCGATTTCGAGCTCGCGCTGCTCTCCATGGCTAAGCTCGCTGGCCAACAGTTCCATGCGGTCACGCAGACCGACCTTCGCCGCCACCTCGCGGCTTTGAGTACGAAAGGCGTCATCGTCTCGCGGCAGTCGCAGGCTGAAGCGAGATCGCTCGACTCCGCGTACTGCCAAGTACAGGTTGTCAAGCACGCTCAGGTTGTTCAGGACGCGCGATGCCTGATAGGTCCTTGAGATGCCCAGCCGCGTGCGCTGGTACGCGGGCAAGCGGGTAATGTCCTTCCCGAAAAACTGAAGCGAGCCGTGAGTGGGCGGAAAGTCGCCGGCAATGACGTTGAAGAGCGTGGTCTTGCCGGCACCGTTGGTGCCCAAGATGGCGCGACGCTCGCCCGGTTCGATCTTTAGCGTGACGTCTCGGACAGCGACCAGAGCGCCAAACGCCTTGGTGACCCCGCTGACGACAAGGGCCGGGGTCATGCGGGGCGACCGAGCAATCCGTATGGGCGCCAGGCCAACACTGCAACCATGATCACGAATGAAATGACGACCGAGTACGTGGGAAAGTAGGCAAGCCCAACCTGCTCTGCCAGGCCGACGAGCAGGGCGCCGATCGCTGCCCCAGGAATGCTGCCCATGCCGCCGACAATGACCACGACCAGGGACGAGAGCAGGTAGCGCGCATCCTCGCCGGGTGCGATCGACAGTGCGGAGCTGCCAACGACTCCCGCCAGACCGACCAGTGCCGAACCAAGGCCGAAGACGAGTAAAGAAACGCGCGTCAGGTTGATGCCGAGGGCGCCGAGCATCTGGCGGTCGTCGACCCCGGCCCGGATGATGATGCCGAAGCGGGTGCGTTGCACCAGCATCCACAGCCCGAGATAAAGCGCGATGGCGAAGCCGATCAAGGTCAGCCGAAATATCGGATAGCCGCCGACGACTGGCAGCGGCATGCTTCCATAAAGCACTTCCGGGACCTCGAACTGATAGGACAACCCTCCATAGCGCGCCAACAGCAGATCGGCCGCAATGATCGACAAGCCGATGGTGACGAGCGCCTGACGGAGATCCTGACCTTGGTAGCGATCAAGCACCAAGTACTGCATCA
>CAYQAF010000434.1:0-2532 GCA_964415375.1 uncultured Alcaligenaceae bacterium | reverse complement strand
CGCGCCGGTGACGCTCGCCGGCGTGGCGAGCGACGACCAGATCGCCGCGCTCGCGGTCAACATCGCGATCGTCGACACGAGCCAGGGCGCGCCGGGCTTCCTCGGCATCCGCCCGGCGGGTGCGACGCAGGTGACCGCGCTCGCGAACTGGTCGTCGGCGAGCCCGTCGACGCAAGACTCCAACGCCGCGATCATCACGATGGACCAGACGGTGGCCACCGACGAGTTTGAGATCTTCGCGTCGAGCCCGGTGCACACGATCATCGACCTGCTTGGGGCGTTCACGGCGCCGCAGGCGACCGCGCTCGACTGCTCGACGTTCACGAGTGCGAGCTCGACGGCAGGCGACCTTGCGCCAACCGAGGCGAAGATCTTTTCCGCATCGTGCGGGGCCGGTTACCGGTTGACCGGTGGCGGCTGCAACTACTTCACCCCTGCAGGTGGAGCGCCGCTGCCTACCGACAACAAGGTGATCGTGAACCGCGCGAGCCAACCCTTCGACGCTGCAACCCAGACCTGGGAGAATCGCTACATCTGCCAGATGACGAACAACGACACCATCATCTGGCGTGCACAGGCAAGGGCGATCTGCTGCCGGGTGCCAGGACGCTGATGTCACCATCCTGCGGCGCGAAGACGCCGTGTCTCTGCAAGGCCCGCCCCGCGCGGGCCTTGCCGCTCTGCAGCATGCACGCGAGCGGCCGTCGACGTCGGCGCGCGCGTAGAATGCACGACGCAAGCGCATTGACTCCCGCAAGGACGATCCCATGACGAAGAAGGCGAAGAAGGGCGGCGTGAAGCTGCGCTCCGAGGAGTGGTTCGGCCGTCACGACCGCGATGCGTTCGTGCACCGCTCGTGGATGAAGAACCAGGGCTTTCCGCACGACCTGTTCGAGGGTCGGCCGGTGATCGGCATCTGCAACACCTGGTCGGAGGTCACGCCCTGCAATGCCCACTTCCGCGAGCTCGCAGAGCACATCAAGTACGGCGTCCTCGACGAAGGCGGCTTCCCGCTCGAGTTCCCGGTGATGAGCCTCGGCGAGACGATGATGCGGCCCACCACGATGCTGTTCCGCAACCAGGTGGCGATGGACGTCGAGGAGTCGATCCGCGCCAACCCGTTCGACGGCGTCGTGCTGATGATGGGCTGCGACAAGACCACGCCGGCGCTGCTGATGGGCGCGGCCTCCTGCGACCTGCCGACCATCGGGCTCTCGGGCGGGCCGATGCTGAACGGCCGCTACCGCGGCGAGACGATCGGCTCGGGCACGCACACGTGGAAGTTCACCGAGGCGCTCAAGCTCGGCACGATGAAGATGAGCGAGCTGCCCGAGGCCGAGGCGTGCATGTCGCGCTCCGCGGGCCACTGCATGACGATGGGCACGGCCTCGTCGATGGCGTCGATGGTGGAGGCGCTCGGCATGGGGTTGCCCACCAATGCCGCGATTCCCGCGGTGGACTCGCGCCGCAAGGTGCTCGCGCGGATGGTCGGCCGGCGCATCGTGCAGATGGTCCGCGAGGACCTGCGCATGTCGAAGATCCTCACCAAGGAGGCCTTCGAGAACGCGATCATGATCAACGGCGCGATCGGCGGTTCCACCAATGCCGTCGTGCACCTGCTCGCGGTCGCGCGGCGCGTCGGCGTGAACGTCACGCTCGACGACTGGGATCGGCTCGGCCAGAGCATGCCCTGCCTCGTCAACCTGATGCCCTCCGGCGACTTCCTGATGGAGGACTTCTACTACGCCGGCGGGATCCCCGTGGTCGTGAAGGAGATCGGCCGCTTCCTGCACAAGAAGGCGCTGACGGTCAACGGCAGCTCGATCTGGGACAACAGCAAGGACGCGGTGAACTACGACGAGCGTGTGATCACGCCGGTCGCCAAGCCCTTCAAGCCGCAGGGCGGCATCGCGGTGCTGCGCGGCAACCTCGCGCCCCAGGGCGCGGTGCTGAAGCCCTCGGCGGCGACGCCGAAGCTCATGAAGCACAAGGGCCGGGCCGTGGTCTTCGAGGACATCGACGACCTGCACCGGCGCATCGACGACCCGAAGCTCGACGTCAAGCCGGACGACATCCTGGTGCTCAAGAACTGCGGGCCGAAGGGCTATCCGGGCTTCCCCGAGGTGGGCAACTTCGCGCTGCCGGCGAAGATCCTGAAGCAGGGCGTGACCGACATGGTGCGCATCTCGGACGCGCGGATGTCGGGCACCGCCTACGGTACGGTCGTGCTGCACGTTGCGCCGGAGGCGGCGGCGGGCGGGCCGCTCGCGCTGGTGCAGAACGGCAACGTGATCGAGCTGGACGTCGAGCGCCGCAAGCTCCAGCTGCACGTCACCTCAGCCGAGCTGTCGCGCCGCAAGGCGAAGTGGAAGAAGCCGCCGCCGCACGCCGACCGTGGCTGGGTGAAGCTCTACTGCGACACGGTGCTGCAGGCCGACGAGGGGGTCGACCTCGACTTTCTCGCCGGCAAGTCCGGCGCGAAGGTGGGTCGGCCGAGCCACTGACGCTGCGCGATCCGGCGAACGCGGATCC
>CAYQAF010000433.1:0-2537 GCA_964415375.1 uncultured Alcaligenaceae bacterium | reverse complement strand
GCGCGTCTCGCCGGAGCTCGCCGATGCGATCCGCGCGCTGTTCGCCGGCGGCCCGCCGCAGGCGCCAGCGTATTCGGTGGCTCGGCGCAACCGATTCCTCGGCCGCTGGCTCGCCCACGGGGAGGGTTATCCGGACTGGAACGTGCGGCTGTTCGACCGGCGCCGCGCCCGCTGGACCGAAGACGTTGTGCACGAGCACGTCGTCGCCGAGGGCCCGGTGGCGCGCCTCGATGGCGACCTGATGCACGCGTCGGCCGAGTCGATCGAGGACTACGTCGCGAAGCAGAACCGCTACACGACGCTGCAGGCCCGGGCGCTCCACGCGAGGGGCGAGCGCGCGAGCTTCGCGCGCATGGCGCTGTCCCCGCTCACGCGCTTCCTGCGGTTCTACGTGATCAAGGCCGGCTTCCTCGACGGGGCCGCGGGCTTCGCGCACGTCGCGATCGGTGCGTTCGCGAGCTTCCTCAAGTACACGAAGCTGCGCGGCCTCGAGGCGCGCCGCGGCTCCGCCAACGGCGACCCTCCGCCACGACCATGAGCGAAGCGATGCGCGTTCTCGTCACCGGCGCGGCCGGGTTCATCGGCATGCACGTCGCGCACCGGCTGCTCGACGCGGGTGCTGCGGTTGTCGGCGTCGACAGCTTCGATCCCTACTACGACGTCGCGCTCAAGGAAGCGCGGGCGGCCACGCTCGCGTCCCGTCCCCGCTACGCCTTCGAGCGCCTCGACCTCGCCCTGGCTGACGCCACCGCGCGGCTGTTCGCGTCGGGCGGGTTCACGCACGTCGTGCACCTCGCCGCGCAGCCGGGCGTGCGCTACTCGCTGGTCAACCCCGGCGCCTACCACCGCAACAACCTGGTGGCATTCGGGCACGTGCTGGAGGGTTGCCGGCACGCGAAGGTCGCGCACCTCGTTTACGCGTCGTCCTCCTCGGTGTACGGCGCGAACCACACGCTGCCCTGGAGCGAGGACCAGCCGGTCGACCACCCGGTGAGCCTGTACGCGGCGACCAAGAAGGCGAACGAGCTCGTCGCCCACACCTACAGCCACCTGTATCGCCTGCCGACCACCGGCCTGCGCTTCTTCACCGTCTACGGTCCCTGGGGCCGGCCCGACATGGCGCCGATGCTGTTCACGAAGGCGATCCTCGCGGGTGAGCCGATCAAGGTGTTCAACCACGGGCAGATGCGCCGCGACTTCACGTTCGTCGACGACATCGTCGAGGGCGTGGTGCGTGTGCTGGCGCGCCCGCCCGGCCCGTGTGCCGCTTCCGGCGCGCCGTACACCGTCTTCAACATCGGCAACCACGATGCGGTCGAGCTGACCGAGTTCATCGCGACGCTCGAGCGCCTGCTCGGCCGCGAGGCGCAGCAGGACCTGCAGCCGATGCAGCCCGGCGACGTCGAGGCGACGTACGCGTCGATCGACCGCCTTGCCGCGGCGACGGGCTTCGCGCCGCGCACGCCGCTCGCGACGGGGCTCGCGCGCTTCGTCCTGTGGTACCGCGGCTTCTACGGCACGTGACGCGTCGCACCTGCGGCCGACCGCCGGGCGGGCCCGGCCGGGTGCGGGCCCGATGGTAAGATCATCGGTCCGTCGACGCCCCGGCGTCGCACCGTCGATCGCCTCCGCCAATCCATGATCCTCGTCACCGGCGGCGCCGGATTCATCGGCGCCAACTTCGTTATCGACTGGCTTGCCGCGGGCGGCGAGCCGGTGGTTAATCTCGACAAGCTCACCTACGCCGGCAACCTCGGCAATCTCGAGCCGGTGCGCGGCGACGCGCGCCACCACTTCGTGCGCGGCGACATCGGCGACTCGGCGCTCGTGGCAGGGCTCCTCGCCGCCCACCGCCCGCGCTCAGTGGTGAACTTCGCCGCCGAATCGCACGTCGACCGCTCGATCCACGGGCCGGCGGCGTTCATCGAGACCAACGTGGTCGGCACGTTCCGGCTGCTCGAGTCGGTGCGCGGCTACGTCGCCGGGCTTCCCGCCGACGAGCGGGCGCGCTTCCGGTTCCTGCACGTCTCGACCGACGAGGTCTTCGGATCGCTCGGCCCGGGCGATCCGGCGTTCAGCGAGACGACCCCCTACGCGCCGAACAGCCCGTACTCGGCGTCGAAGGCCGCCTCCGACCACCTGGTGCGCGCCTATCACCACACCTACGGCCTGCCGACGCTCGCCACCAACTGCTCGAACAACTACGGCCCGCGGCAGTTCCCGGAGAAGCTGATCCCGCTGATGATCGTGAATGCGCTCGCCGGGAAGCCGCTGCCTGTGTACGGTGACGGGCAGAACGTGCGCGACTGGCTCTACGTCGGCGACCACTGCTCGGCGATCCGTGCGGTGCTCGCCGGCGGACGCCTCGGCGAGACGTACAACGTCGGCGGCAACGCCGAGATGAAGAACCTCGACGTCGTGCACACGCTGTGCGCGATCCTCGCCGAGCTCGTCCCGGGGCGCGACTACGCGGCGCTCGTCACCTACGTGCGCGACCGGCCCGGGCACGACCGCCGCTACGCGATCGACGCGCGCAA
>CAYQAF010000432.1:0-2542 GCA_964415375.1 uncultured Alcaligenaceae bacterium | reverse complement strand
GAGCGCTACTTCACGGCAAGGCCCGCGAGCCCGGACCGGTGGAAGGCGCGTCGGACGTGACACGCAGCCCGGCGTCCTTCAACAGCCGCTGGAAGTCCGGCGAGTCCCTGATGATCCGGCCCGCCGCGGCGCGCAGGCGATCCACCGCTTCGTCGGGCAGCGTGAACGACGTCGGCTGGCGATTGAGGAAGTCTACCTCCGCCTTGTCCGCGAGTGCGGCGAACGAGACGTCGATCGCGTAGATGTCGGCATTGGGCACCCGCAAGGCCGCGGCGAGCGCCGGGTCCGTCGCGGCCACCGACGCCGCCGCGCGTCGAAGTTTGCCGATCGTCTTCCAGCGCGCCGCGGTGTCGTTGAGGAGCTCGATCGACTCGAAGGAGAAGTTGTCGATCGGGACGCCCGCCGACTTCAGCATGATGCTGAGGGCATTCGGCGGTTGCTCGCGGGTGTCCCAGTCGGTAGGGGGCGACGACAGCGAGTTGACCACGAACACGATGATCCGCCGGGCACGGTCGAGCGGCGTCGCTTGGCCCACGAGTTGGAGCGCCTCGAGGATCTCGAGCGCATCGAGGACGCTGCGCATGCCGACGTTGTCCGAAACGCCACCGTCGATGAGGTGCAGGAAGGGACGGCCGGCACCGTCGCCCAGCCCCTCCGCCGCGCGCAGCGAGCGAATCGCGCGCGCGGCGGGCCGCGGCGGCTCGGGCGCGTCGATGAACCCCTGCACCCAAACGGGAACGGCCCGGTTGCAGGTGCCGCCGTAGTTGTTCAGCGTGACGGGAGACAGCACCACCGGCACCGCCGACGACGCGGCGGCGGCACGCGACAGCCGAACGGCGTTGAGATCCGAGCAGAGGATGTCGAACGTCGGCTGGTGGAACACGAAACGGGCGCCGGTGGAGAGATCCGTGGCCGAGGCGAGGATCAGCGGGCCCGTGCCGCGGTCAAGGTCGCCGAACGTGGCCCCGTCGAACAGGATCTCGTCGTAGAGTTCCGACGCGAGTTCCGAGCGGCCCATCCCCGTCGACCCCAACGTGCCCCAGTTCGTCGGATTGAGCGTGCGGGCGACGATCTCGCGCTGCACGTTGCGCTTCAGGAACCGCCGCTCGTAATCGTCGAACAGCCGCTCGCCGTGGAGGCCGTAGGCGAGCGCGGTGAAGCTGCCGCCCGAGACGCCGGTGATCACCGCCACTTGGTCGAGCAGGCGCACCGTCCTGCCCTTCGGCCCGGTCACTTCGGCCCCGCGCAGGAACTCGAGGACCCCGTAGGAGAACGCCGCGGCGCGCGTACCGCCGCCCGAGAATGCCAGGATGACGAGGTTCTCGTGGTCCTGGAAGTGCGCCTGCCGCGTCTGCAGACGGTAGCCGGTGTTCGCATCTACGTGCGCGAGCGGCGGGTTGACCGGCCGGCTCGCACAACCGCCGAGCAGGAGGAGCGCTGCGAGGATCAGGATTGCCGATTTGCGCATGGTCGTCTTCGGGAAGCGGAGGTCGAGGCGTTCGCGCCCGATTCTATCGGTTAACGTGTCCCCGCACCGTGGCGACCCCGCGACGGCCGGCTGCCGGGCCGGCGACCCCGCCCGCCGCCCGTCGGCCCGCGCTTGCCGACGGCGGTGCGCGGCGGGCAAGCTCATGCACTGAGCCACCCTGGGCGGATAGTGACCGGCAGAAGGACACGAAGGGGAGTACGTCGATGGCACCGGAACTTCGTCGCATCCTGTCGCGCCACGCCCAAGCCCGGGCGCAGCAGCGCGGCATCGCACCGGACCTCCTGCCGCACCTGTTCGCGTTCGGCACCGAGCGCCACGACGGCCACGGCGGCGTGATCGTCTGCTTCGACGGCGCGGCCCGCAAGCGCGCGGCACGCGCCGGCCTCGCGCCCCGCCGCGACCTGGACCGGCTCGCAGGCATCTACGCGGTCGAGTCGGGCGGCGCGATCGCCACCGTCGGGCACCGGCACCGGCGCCTGCGCGTTCGCTGACGCGGCCCCGGAGGAAAGATGGACCGCACCGAGCGCTTCTACCGGATCGAACGGCTGTTGCGCGAGCGCAAGGTGGTGCCGCGCAACGCGTTCCTGGACGCGCTCGAGGTGTCGCTCGCGACGTTCAAGCGCGATCTCGAGTACCTGCGCGAGCGGCTCGAGGTGCCGATCGAGTGGAACGCCGACAAGGGCGGCTACGAGCTCGGCTCCGATCGCAAGGTCGAGCTGCCGGGCCTCTGGTTCAACGATTCCGAGATCCAGGCGCTGCTGGTGATGGACGCGATGCTCGCCGACCTCTCGCCGGGGCTGCTCGAGGGCCACGTCGCGCCGCTACGCGCGCGGCTCGAGATGCTGCTCGAAGAGGGACAGGTCGCGCCCGACGAGGTCAGGAAGCGCGTGCGCGTGCTGCGCGAGGCGGCGCGCGCGCTGCCGGCGGGCGTGTTCGAGGTCGTCGCCGCGGCGACGCTGAAGCGCCGGCGGCTCGCCATCGCCTACGCCGCGCGCAGCACCGCCGAGGCCACCGAGCGCGTCGTCTCGCCGCAGCGGCTGGTGCTCTACCGCG
>CAYQAF010000431.1:0-2544 GCA_964415375.1 uncultured Alcaligenaceae bacterium | reverse complement strand
GCCGGGCATCCGGTTGTCGGTCTCCTACACGACGCGCGCGCCTCGTCCTGGCGAGCACGAGGGTGTCCACTACCACTTCGTCGACGATGCGCGGTTCAGTGCGCTGCAGGACGCGGGCGAGTTCCTCGAGCACGCGCACGTGCACGGCCACTGGTACGCGACCTCGGCGACGTGGCTCGCCGCGCAGGTCGCCGCGGGTCAGGACGTGCTGCTCGAGATCGACTGGCAGGGTGCCGTGCAGGTGCGCCGGCTGATGCCCGACTCGGTGCACATCTTCATCCTGCCGCCGTCGCTCGGTGTACTGCAGGAGCGGCTGGAACGCCGCGGGCAGGACGCGCCGGAGGTGATCGCACGCCGGCTCGCGGGTGCGGTCGACGAAATGCGGCACTGGCACGAGTTCGACTATGTTATTATCAATCAAGACTTTGCGACTGCCATCGACGACCTGGCCGCGATTGTTCGCGCGGCCCGGCTCAAGGTGGCGCGCCAGCGCGGCCGGCACGCTCGATTGCTGCAGGCGCTGACCGAACCCGATTCCCCCTGAACCCGACGAGAACCGCCATGGCACGCATCACCATCGAGGACGCACTGGAGAAGATCCCCAACCGCTTCGAGCTGACGCTCGCGGCGACCAACCGTGCGCGCCAGATCACCTCGGGCTCCTCGCCGCTGGTCGAGACCGACCGCGACAAGCCGACGGTGATCGCGCTGCGCGAAGTCGCCGCCGGCAAGGTCGGGATCGAGATGCTGCTGAAACCCGCGACCTGACCGCCGCGGCGAGGCGAGGCCCTGCGACCCGACCCGCTTCCCGCGCATGTCGGAGATTGCCGAGTTCACGCGCCACCTGGGCCACTACCTCGCCCCGACGGAGGTCGAACTCGTCGAGCGCGCGTTCGAGTTCTCCGAGTCGGCCCACCGCGGACAGTTCCGCAAGTCCGGCGAGCCGTACATCACGCACCCGCTCGCGGTCGCTTCGATCCTGTCGCAGTGGCGGATCGACGCGCAGGGGCTCGCCGCCGCGCTCCTGCACGACGTGATGGAGGACACCTCGGTCACCAAGACCGAGATCGAATCGACGTTCGGCCGCCCGGTCGCCGAGATGGTCGACGGCGTCTCCAAGCTCGACCAGATCGAGTTCAACTCGCAGGAGGACGCGCAGGCCGAGAGCTTCCGCAAGATGCTGCTCGCGATGGCGCGCGACGTGCGCGTGATCCTGATCAAGCTCGCCGACCGGCTGCACAACATGCGCACGCTCGACGTGATGAAGCCTGCGCAGCGTTCGCGCATCGCCCGCGAGACGGTCGACATCTACGCACCGATCGCCAACCGCCTGGGCCTGAACGCGCTGTACCTCGAGCTGCAGGACCTGTCGTTCAAGCACCTGAACCCGATGCGCTACCGGGTGCTCGCCAACGCGATCAAGGCCGCGCGCGGCAACCGCCGCGAGGTGATGAACAGGCTGCTCGAGACGATCCGCGAGGGCTTCCACAAGGGCGGCATCCACGCCTCGGTGACCGGCCGCGAGAAGACCGTCTACTCCGTGTACAAGAAGATGCGCGAGAAGCGCTACACGTTTTCGCAGGTGTTCGACATCTACGGCGTGCGCGTGCTGGTCAACGACCCGACCGCGTGCTACGCCGCGCTCGGCGTGCTGCACTCCCTCTACAAGCCCATTCCCGGCAAGTTCAAGGACTACGTCGCGATCCCGAAAGCCAACGGTTACCAGTCGCTGCACACGACGCTGTTCGGCCCCTTCGGCACGCCGCTCGAGGCACAGATCCGCACCCACGACATGCACCGCGTCGCCGAGGCCGGCGTCGCGGCGCACTGGCTGTACAAGACGCGCGAGGGCGTCGACCTCGCCGAGGCGCAGCGCGAGATGCACCGCTGGCTGCAGAGCCTGCTCGAGATCCAGTCGGAGTCGCGCGACAGCAAGGAGTTTCTCGAGAACATCAAGGGCGACCTCTTCCCCGACGAGATCTACGTGTTCACGCCGAAGGGCAAGATCATGGCGCTGCCGCGGGGCGCGACCGCCGTCGACTTCGCCTACGGAGTGCACACCGACATCGGGCACCACTGCGTCGCGGCGCGCATCAACTACGAGCTTCTGCCGTTGCGCACCGAGCTCAAGAACGGTGACCACGTCGAGATCCTGACCTCGCCGACCGCGCGCCCCAACCCGTCGTGGCTGTCGTTCGTCGCCACCGGCAAGGCGCGCTCGCGCATTCGCCACTACCTCAAGGGGCTGCAGCAGAAGGAGTCAGCGGCGCTCGGCGAGCGGCTGCTCGGCCAGGCGCTCGCCACGCTGAAGGTGGATCCCGAGGCGATCACGTGGGAGCGCTGGGAGGCGCTGGCGAAGGAGTACGGCGCAAAGAGCCAGCTTGATATCCTCGCCGACATCGGCCTCGGCAAGCGCCTGTCGTTCGTCGTCGCGCAGGCGCTGACGCGCCTCGGCGATCGTCCGGACGAGGCCGGCGCACAGGCACCCACGAAGCCGGGCGCGCTCTCGCTGCGCGGTGTCGAGGGCGTGGCGATCCAGTACGC
>CAYQAF010000430.1:0-2549 GCA_964415375.1 uncultured Alcaligenaceae bacterium | reverse complement strand
GCGATCGCCGTCACGGCGCGGTAGTTCTTGTCGACGATCACCGACGCGATGCCGTCGCCCTTGATCGCGCGCACGATGGACCATATCTCCTGGGCGATCAGCGGTGCGAGCCCCTCGGTCGCCTCGTCGAGGATCAAGAGACGCGGATTGGTCATCAGCGCGCGACCGATGGTCAGCATCTGCTGCTCGCCGCCTGAGAGCTGCGCGCCGCCGTGACTCAAGCGTTGCGCCAGCCGCGGGAACGTCGCCAGCACGCGTTCCTCGGTCCACGCGCGGCGGCCGTCGACACCGGCGCGCGCGGCCATCAGCAGGTTCTCCCGCACCGAGAGGTTGGGAAAGATGCCGCGCCCCTCGGGCACGTAGGCGATGCCGCGCCGCGCGATCGCGTGCGCCGGCACGCGCGTCATCTCGAGCCCGTCGACCTCCACGCTGCCCGAGCGCGGCGTCAGGATGCCGAGCAGCGTGCGCAGCAGCGTCGTCTTGCCCATGCCGTTGCGGCCCATCAGGCCCACGGTCTCGCCCTCGCCGACGGTAAAGTCGACACCGTGCAGCACATGGCTCGCGCCGTAGTAGGTGTGGAGCCCGTGCGCCGCGATCAGCACCCCGCCCTGCTCGCGCTTCGATCGCCCGGCGCTCACAACCCGTGCTCCCCGCCGTCGCCGAGGTAGGCCTCCTGCACCGCGCGGTTGCCGCGGATGTCCGCGGGCGTACCCGAGGCGAGCACGACGCCGTTCACCATCACGGTGAGCACGTCGGCCAGCGCGAACACCGCGTCCATGTCGTGCTCGACCAGCAGGATCGCGTGGTCGCGCGCGAGCCGCTCCACCAGCGCGACGATGGCCCGCGACTCCTCGGCCCCGGTGCCGGCAAGCGGCTCGTCGAGCAGCAGCACGCGCGGGCTGGTGGCGAGCGTCATCGCGATCTCGACCTGGCGCTGCTCGCCGTGCGAGAGCGTGGCGACCGGAGCGTCGGCGCGTGTTTCGAGCCCGACGGCGGCGAGAGCCTGCCGGGCCGCGTCGGCCACCGCGCGGTAGGCGTGCGCCGGTCGCGCGAAGCGCATCGACGTCCCCATCCGCGACTGCGCGGCGAGGCGGCAATTCTCGAACACCGTGAACGGCATGAACACGTTGGTCTTCTGGTAGCTGCGGCCGACGCCGAGGCGCGAGATCGCGTCCGCCGGCAGCCCGGTGACGTCGCGGCCGAACAGCCGCACCGTGCCCTGCGAGGGCTCGAGATCGCCGGAGAGCAGGTTGATGAGGGTCGACTTGCCGGCGCCGTTGGGACCGATCACCGCGTGCACCTCGCCGTGGCGGCAGGCGATCGAGACAGCATCGACCGCCGCAAGGCCGCCGAAGCGCCGCGACAGCGCGTGCGTCTCGAGCACCACCGCGCTCATCGCATCGCGTCCCGCGGTTCTGCGCTACTCACTTGCCGCCCTCCCGTCGCCGCTTCCACGCCGTCTCGAGGCCGATCAGTCCGCCCGGCAGGAACAGCGCGACGAGCACGATGAACCCCCCCATCAGCAGCTGCCAGTGCTTGGTGACGCCCTGGAACGCGATCTCGAGGGAGAGCATCGCGACCGCCCCGACGATCGGACCGGCCAGCGTGCCCATGCCGCCCAGGATCACCATCATCAGGCCGCTGCCCGACAGGTGCCACCCCATCATGTCCGGGTTCACGTTGCCGTGTTGCGCCGCGGCGAGGTAGCCGGCGATGCCGGCGAGTCCGCCCGCGATCGCGAAGCAGACCAGCTTGTAGCGGAACGTCGCGTAGCCGAGCGAGCGCATGCGGTGCTCGTTCACCCGGATGCCCGCGATGACGCGGCCGAATGGCGAGCGCAGCACCACGGCGAGTGCCACGAACACCGTCACCGCGAGCGCCAGGGTCACGTAGTAGAAGTGCGCGACGTTCTCGAGCGAGAACGGCCGCCAGCCGAACAGGTCCGCGACCGGCCGCACGTAGATGTAGACGCCGTCCGACCCGCCGGCGATCTTGGTGTCGTGGAACACGAAGTAGAGCATCTGCGCAAAGGCGAGCGTCACCATGATGAAGTAGACGCCGGCGGTGCGCAGGGCGAGCGAGCCGATGGCGAGCGCGACGAGCGCCGCGGCGCCGACCGCGAGGGGCAGGCTGGTCCACAGGCTGGCGCCGTCGTACTGCGGCGAGACCAGCGCCAGCGTGTACGCGGCGAGGCCGTAGAACGCGGCGTGTCCGAGGCTCACCAGGCCCGCGTAGCCCACCAGCAGGTCGAGGCTCATCGCGAAGATCGCCATGATCAGGATGCGCGTGGCGAACTGCACGTAGTACTTCTCGGCGAACAGCGGCAGCACGAGGAGGAGCGCCGCCAGGCCGAGCACGACGGCGACGCGCGCGTGGGTGCGGGTCACTTGAGCCGGCGTCCGAAGATGCCTTCCGGCCGCCACAGCAGCACGGCGGCCATCAGCACGTAGATCGACATGCCGGCGAGGTCGGGCAGGATGCGCAGGCCGCCGATCGACACCTCCGCCACCTTGCCGAAGGTGTCGACGAAGCCGATCAGGAGCGCGCCG
>CAYQAF010000429.1:0-2553 GCA_964415375.1 uncultured Alcaligenaceae bacterium | reverse complement strand
GCGCGTTGTGCGTCGCCACCACGGCCGGCACATTGAGCCCGCGCGCGACGATCGCGGTGTGCGATGTCGGCCCACCGAGGTCGGTCAGGAACGCGCCGTAGCGGTGCGACTTGAACTGGATGACGTCGGCCGGTGACAGATCGTGGGCGACGAGGATCGTCTGTTCCTCGGAGGACGCCGCGGGTAGCGCGCCCGGACGGCCCATCAGCCGCTTCAGCACGCGCTCGACCACCTGCACGACGTCCGAGCGCCGCTCGCGCAGGTACGGATCCTCGATCTCGTCGAACTGCTCGACCAGCACCGCCATCTGCTGGGTCAGCGCCCACTCGGCATTGCAGCGCTGCTCGGTGATGATTTTCTTCGGCGCCTCGGCGAGCGTGGCGTCGTTGAGGATCATCCAGTGCACGTCGAGGAACGCGCCGAACTCGCCGGGGACATCCTCGCCCGACATCGACCCGTGCAGCGTCTCCAGCTCGTTCTGCACCTCGTTGACCGCGGCCTCGAAGCGCGCCACCTCGGCGCGGACCTTCGCGGCGGGAATCGCGTAGTGCGCGACCTCGAGCGTCGCGTGCGAGACGAGCTGGGCGCGGCCGATCGCGATGCCGCCCGACACCCCGATGCCGTGGATGGTGAAGCTCACCACGGCGCGGCACTCATGGGCGCCGCGCCGGGCACGGCGGCCGGCGGCAGGCGCCTCTGGCACGCCGCGGCGCGGTCCGCCTTCACGGTCAACCGCCCTCGCCGAAGTAGTCCGCGATCAGCGCGACCATCGCCTCCATCGCCTCGTCCTCCTGCGCGCCGGTCGTCTCCAGCGCCACCGTCGCGCCCTTGCCCGCGGCGAGCATCATCACGCCCATGATGCTCTTGGCGTTGACCCTGCGGCCGTTGCGCTCGATCATCACCTCGCAGGGGAATTTCGCGGCGAGCTGCGTGAGCTTCGCCGAAGCCCGCGCGTGCAACCCCAGCTTGTTGACGATCTCAACCTCGCGCCGTGGCATAGCGCGGGTCGACCTCGAGACGCAGCACGCCTTCGCAGCCGCCGGAGACCGCCTTCTTGATCATCGTGTCCATGCCCTTCGCGCGATAGGTGAACGCGCGCACGAGCATCGGCAGGTTGACGCCGGCCACCGCCTCGACGCGGCCGGGCTCGACCAGCTTGCACACCAGGTTGCAGGGCGTCGCGCCGTAGATGTCCGAGAACACCAGCACGCCGTCGCCGGTGTCCAGCCGCGCGATCGCCGCGCGGGCGCGCGGCAGCAGATCGAGCGGGTCGTCGGTGCAGCAGACCGAGAGCGTCTCGAGCTGCGGCGGCCGGGCGCCGAGCACGTGGCTCGCCGCCTGCACGAGGCTGTCGGGCAGTGTGTCGTGGCCGATGAGGAGCACGCCGATCATGGGGGCCGATGATACACCGCGACCCGCGCCGCCCGCGGGGGTTGCGCAGAGGCTCCCTAGCGCTTCGACGCCTCGCGGACCAGCGCGTCGGCGAACATCCCCGCAACGTCGAAACCGGTCTGTTCGGCGATCTCGACGAAGCACGTCGGTGACGTGACGTTGACCTCGGTCAGGCATGCACCGATCACGTCGAGCCCCACCAGCAACAGCCCGTCCGCCCACAGCGCGGGGCCGAGCGTCTCGGCGATCTCGCGGTCGCGGGCGGAAAGCTCGCGTGCGACCCCGCGGCCCCCGGCGGCGAGGTTGCCGCGGGTCTCACCGGCCTTGGGGATCCGCGCGAGCGAATACGGCACCGGTTCGCCGGCGATCAGCAGCACGCGCTTGTCGCCCTCGGCGATCTCGGGCAGGTAGCGCTGGACCATCACGGTGCGCGCGCCCTGCTGCCCGACGGCCTCGAGAATCGCATTGCGGTTCGGATCGTCGCGACGCACCCGGAAGATCGACGTGCCGCCCATGCCGTCGAGCGGCTTCACGATGACGTCGCCCTCGGCATCGACGAACGCCTGCAGCTCGCGGGGGTCCCGCGTCACGAGGCTCGGCGCAATGAACTGCGCGAACCTGGCGATCGCGAGCTTCTCGTTGTGGTCGCGGATCGCGCGCGGCCGGTTGAAGACGAGCGCGCCCTCGCGCTCGGCGGCCTCGAGCAGGTAGGTCGAGTACAGGTACTCCATGTCGAACGGCGGGTCCTTGCGCATCGTCACCGCCGCGAAGTCCGCGAGCCGGCGCGAGACGGCCTCGCCCTCGCGGTACCAGTCGTGGTCGTCGTCGCGGACCTCCAGCGGACACGCCCGCACGCGCACCGTGCCGCGGTCCCAGACGATGTCGCCCTGCCCGAGCGCGAAGATCCGATGCCCACGCTTGCCCAGCGCGCGCATCATCGCCACGCTCGAGTCCTTGTAGGCCTTGAGCGAAGGCAGCGGATCGACGACGAACGCGAAGTCCATGGCGGCGAGACCTATGGCACAGCGCGCGGCGGCACCGTGAAGAGGTAGATGCTCGCCTGTCGCGTGCCGATGATCTCGTCCTTCTCCGGGGCCTGCACCACACGCACGCGATCGATGCGCCATCCCGGGAGGATGTAGTCGTGCGTCACCACGCGGG
>CAYQAF010000428.1:0-2583 GCA_964415375.1 uncultured Alcaligenaceae bacterium | reverse complement strand
CTGGTCCTCGATGTGCACGCGCCGGCAGGCGGGCGCGGCGCGGCCGAGCGCCGCCGCGGCCTGCGCGAGCGCGGCATCCGCGGCGGCGTCGTCTGCGAACAGTGCGGTGAGCCGCGAAGTGCTCCAGGGCGCCACCTCCGGTTCGCCCGGCTCGCCGAAGAGCGGCCTCTCGTCGGGCGTTCCGGCGCCCGGATCGGCGGCATCCACGGCCAGCGCGCCGGCCTCGAGCAGCGCGTCGGCCCAGCGCTCGCCGGCGTCGGTGTCGAACTCGAGTGCGGTGTAGGGCATGCGGCCGGACCGGGAGGATGCAGCGTCGCCCTCAACCCACCTTGCGCTTGGCGAGCTTCTCCTCGAGGTAGTGGATCGAGGTGCCGCCGCGCAGGAACTTCTCGTCCAGCAGGAGCTCCTGGTGGAGCGGAATGTTGGTCTTGATGCCCTCGACGATCATTTCCGAGAGCGCGATGCGCATCCGCGCGATCGCCTGCTCGCGGGTGTCGCCGTAGGCGATCAGCTTGCCGATCAGCGAGTCGTAGTACGGCGGCACGAAGTAATTCGCGTAGACGTGCGAGTCAACCCTGATGCCGGGCCCGCCGGGGGGATGCCAAGAGGTGATCCGGCCCGGCGAGGGGACGAAGGTGAACGGGTCCTCGGCATTGATCCGGCACTCGATCGCGTGCCCGCGCTTCACGACGTCGCGCTGGCGCAGCGCGAGCTTGTGTCCCGCAGCGACGCGGATCTGCTGCTGCACGATGTCGATGCCGGTGATGAGCTCGGTCACCGGGTGCTCGACCTGCACCCGCGTGTTCATTTCGATGAAGAAGAACTCGTCGTCCTGGTAGAGGAACTCGAACGTGCCCGCGCCGCGGTAGCCGATGCGCCGGCACGCGTCCGCGCAACGGTCGCCGATGCGGGTCAGCGCGCGGGGGCTGATACCGGGCGCCGGCGCCTCCTCGATGATCTTCTGGTGCCGGCGCTGCATGGAGCAATCGCGCTCGCCCAGCCACACCGCATTGCGGTGCGCATCGGCGAGCACCTGGATTTCGATGTGGCGCGGATTGGCGAGGAACTTCTCCATGTACACCATGGGGTTGCCGAACGCCGCCTGCGCCTCGGAACGCGTGAGCGTCACCGCGGCGACCAGCGCGGCCTCGGTGTGCACGACGCGCATGCCGCGTCCGCCACCGCCTCCCGAAGCCTTGATGATCACCGGATAGCCGACCTGCCGGGCAAGTCGCACGATCTCCTTCGGGTCCTCGGGCAGCGCGCCCTCGGAACCGGGGACGCATGGCACCCCCGCCTTGATCATCGCCACCTTGGCGCTCACCTTGTCGCCCATCAGCCGGATCGTGTCGGGACGTGGCCCGATGAAGACGAAGCCCGAGCGCTCGACCTTCTCGGCGAAATCGGCGTTCTCGGACAGGAAGCCGTAGCCCGGATGGATCGCCTGCGCGTCGGTGACCTCTGCGGCCGCGATGATCGCGGGGATGTTGAGGTAGCTCTGCGCGGACGCCGGCGGGCCGATGCAGACCGACTCGTCGGCAAGCCGGACGTACTTCGCGTCGCGGTCGGCCTCGGAGTGGACGACGACCGTCTTGATGCCGAGTTCGCGGCACGCGCGCTGCACGCGCAGCGCGATCTCGCCGCGGTTGGCGATCAGGATCTTGTCGAAGAGCTTGTCGGGCTTGGCGGTGGGCAAGGCGGCGATCGCGGGGCGTGCGGGGTGGTACGGGGCGGTTCGTTGGACGACGCGGAACGCGCCGGGCGGCAATCAGCCGAGCAGGAACAGCGGCTGCCCGAATTCCACGGGCTGTCCGTTCTCGGCGAGGACGGCCTTCACGACTCCCGACGCGTCGGCCTCGATCTCGTTCATGAGCTTCATCGCCTCGACGATGCAAAGCGTGTCGCCCTCCTTCACCGCATCGCCGACCTCGACGAACACCTTCGAGCCCGGCGACGCCGCGCGGTAGAAGGTGCCGACCATCGGGCTCTTCACCACGTGGCCCGAGGGCTCCTCGGCGACGGCGGGCACCGGCACCGGAACGGCGGGCGCCACGGTCGCTGCGGGCTGCGGCGCCTGTGTCATCGGCGCGTGCATCATCACCGTGTGCGCGGACGGGGCGAGCGCCCGGGTGATGCGCACCCGCTCCTCTCCTTCCTGGATCTCGAGCTCGGCTATTCCCGAAGTCTCGACCAGTTCGATCAGCGTCTTGAGCTTGCGGAGGTCCATCGTCGCCTATCCCTGCAGTTGCGCCAATGCGAAGGCGAGCGCGAAGTCGTAGCCGCGGGAACCCAGTCCGGCGATCGTCCCGAGCGCGGATTCCGACAGGCGGGAGCGGCTCGCCGCCGGATCGGCGGCGCACCGCTTGACGAGATCGACCGCGATGAATGGCAGCTCCGCGGCGGCAAGCGCGTCACCAAGGGCCACGCTCCCGGGCGCGAGGCTCCCGGGGTTCACGATCACGAACCGCACGTCCTCGTCGCGCGCCGCGTGCACGCGGTCGACGAGCGCGCCCTCGTGGTTGCTCTGGAACGCCGACACCCGGACGCCCCGGCGCGCCGCCTCCTCGACGAGGCGCGCATCCA
>CAYQAF010000427.1:0-2596 GCA_964415375.1 uncultured Alcaligenaceae bacterium | reverse complement strand
GGTGGTGCTGGTCGTGAACACCGCGAGCAAGTGCGGCTACACCAACCAGTACGAGGGACTCGAGGCGCTCTATCGGAAGTACAAGGACCGCGGACTCGTCGTGCTCGGGTTCCCGTCCGACGACTTCGGTGGGCAGGAACCGGGCTCGAACAAGGAAATCGCCGAGTTCTGCCGTACAGTCTACGGCGTGCAGTTCCCCATGTTCGAGAAGCAGAGCGTCACTCGCATCGCGGCGAACCCTCTCTACGGCGAGCTGGCCGCGAAGACCGGCCAGAAGCCGCAGTGGAACTTCCACAAGTACCTGATCGACCGCACGGGCACGCGCATCGAGAGCTTCGGCAGCAGCGTCGAGCCGGGCCACCGCGATCTCGTTTCCCGGATCGAGCGGATGCTCGCCGAGAAGTCTCCGGCGAGCAGGAGCTGACCATGGCCCGTGGAGACGACGTCAACCGGCCCCTGCGGTTCGCGGTCGTCGGCTCGGGCATCGCCGGGTTGGGCGCGGCGTGGCTCCTGCACAAGCAGGGGCACGCGGTCACCGTGTTCGAGGCCGAGCCGCGCGCGGGCGGACACACGCACACGGTCGACGTGACGCTGGACGGCGTCGCGCACCCGGTGGACACCGGCTTCCTGGTGTTCAACGACCGCACCTACCCGCACCTGATCCGGCTGTTCGCCGAGCTCGGCGTGCCGAGCGTGGCCTCCGAGATGTCGTTCTCGGTGCGCGACGACGGCAGCGGCCTCGAGTGGGCGGGCACGAACCTGGCGACGCTGTTCGCGCGGCCCGCGAACGCGCTTTCCCCCGCGTTCTGGTCGATGCTCGCCGACATGCTGCGCTTCAACCGCGAGACCACTGCGGCGCTCGCCGCAGGCACGCTGCCGGAGACAACGCTCGGCGCGTTCCTCGACGCGCGACGCTACCGCCGGCCGTTCCGGGACAGCTACCTCGTGCCGATGGCCGCCGCGATCTGGTCGTCGCCCGCGCGGGAAATCCTCGACTTCCCGCTGCCGACGTTCGTACGCTTCTGCCACAACCACGGGCTGCTCGCGATCGACGACCGGCCGCAGTGGCGCACCGTGCAGGGCGGCGGGCGCGTCTACGTGCAGAAGATCGTCGAGCAACTCCGCGACGTCCGGCTCGGCTGCCCCGTGCAGCAGGTGCGCCGTGGCGGGGGCGGCGTCGAGATCGACTCGCCGGCGCGGCACGGCGAGCGCTTCGACGGCGTGGTGCTCGCCTGCCACAGCGACCAGGCGCTTGCGCTCCTCGCGGACCCTTCCGCGGACGAGCGCCGGCTGCTCGGAGAGGTGCGCTACCAGCCCAACCGCGTCGTGCTGCACACCGATGCTGCGCTGCTGCCACGCCGGCAGCGGGCCTGGGCCGCGTGGAACTACCTCGCCGCCGACGACCCCGAGGGCCGCCGGCCGGTGTCGGTGTCGTACCTCATCAACAGGCTGCAGCCGCTGCCGTTCCGCACGCCGGTCATCGTGACGCTGAACCCGGCGATCGAGCCCGATCCGCGCATGGTGATCGACGAGTTCGAGTATTCGCATCCACTGCTCGACGCCCGCGCCGTCGGCGCGCAAGATGCGATTGGGCGCCGGCAGGGCCGGCACGCCACCTGGTACGCGGGCGCCTGGCTCGGCTACGGCTTCCACGAGGACGGGCTCAGGTCGGCGCACGCGGCCGCCGCCAGCATCGCGGCGTACGTCGCGCGACGCGGCGAGTCGGTCGCCGCCGCTGCCTGAGCACCCCCTCGCCCGTCATGACCGCCCGGCTGCCCACCGCCATCACCGCCGCTCTCGCGCCCGCGCTGGTCGAGGGGCAGGTGATGCATCGGCGCAAGCGGCCGGCAGAGAACGCGTTCACCTACCCGGCGTTCTGCCTGCGCCTGCCCCTGTCCCGCCTCGAGCAACTTCCCGCGCTCGGCATCGCCCGCAACCGTCGCGCCGTCCTGTCGTTCGACGACCGCGACCACGGCGCGCGCGACGGCTCGCCGCTGCTGCCGTGGATCCGCGCGCTCCTCGACCACGAGGGCATCGACGCCCCGGGCGAGGTCGTGCTCCACGCGTTCCCGCGCATGCTGGGTTACGTGTTCAACCCGGTGAGCTTCTGGGTCTGCCACGACGCCGCGGGAGGGGTCGCGGCAGTGCTCGCCGAAGTGAACAATACGTTCGGCGAACGCCACCACTACATCGTCGCGCACCCGGATGGACGACCGATCGCCGACGGCGACACCATCGTCGCCCGCAAGGTATTCCACGTCTCGCCGTTCTGCGACGTGCGCGGGAGCTACGCGTTCCGCTTCCATTTCGGCCCTCTGCGCTGGCTCGCGCGCATCGACTACTTCGACGACGACGGCGATGTGCCGCTCATATCGACGTCCATCTCCGGCGCCGTGCGGCCGCTGACCCGGAAGGGTGCTCGCGCGCTCCTCGTGCGCTATCCGGCGTTCACCGTCGGGGTCGTCGCCCGCATCCACTGGCAGGCGGCCAAGCTCTGGGCCAAGCGCGTGCCGTTCTTCGGCAAGCCCGCCCCACCCCCCCCCCCCCTCACCCCCCCACGCTGCCCACCCCCCACCCCCACCCCCCCCCTCCCCCC
>CAYQAF010000426.1:0-2598 GCA_964415375.1 uncultured Alcaligenaceae bacterium | reverse complement strand
ACGGCAGTTCCTTGGCGTCGTCGTCGACCGGCGCGTGGTCGGAACAGATCGCGTCGATGGTGCCGTCCTCGACCCCGGCTCGCAGCGCGTCGCGGTCGCGCGTGGCGCGCAGCGGCGGCACGAAGTTGGCCAGCGGATCGAACCAGCCGATGTCGACGTCGCAGAGGTGCAGGTGGTGGATGCCGACGTCCGCGGTGACCGGCAGGCCCTCGGCCTTCGCGGCGCGAACCATCGCCACGCCGTCGGCCGACGACAGCCGGCACAGGTGCACACGCACCCCCGTCGCGCGGACGACCGCCAGGATCGTCGCGAGCGCGACCGTCTCGGCGATCACCGGGATCGCCGGCAGGCCGAGGCGCGTCGCCACCTCGCCGTCGTGCGCCACGCCACCTCGCGACAGGTGCGCGTCCTGCGGCCGCAACCACACCCGGTGACCGAACGTCCCGGCGTACTGCATGGCCCGCAGCAGCACCTGCACGTCGGTGAGCGGCCGGTCGGCCTGCGAGAACGCGACGCAACCGGCGTCGGCGAGCTCGCCCATCTCCGCCAGCTCCGCACCGTCGAGCCGGTGCGTGAGCGCGCCGACGGGATGGACGTGGGCCTGGTGCAGCAGCCTGGCGCGCTGCGTCAGCATCGCCACCAACCCGGGTTCGTCGAGCGGGGGGTCGGTATCGGGGGGGCACGCGAGGCTCGTCACGCCGCCGGCGACAGCCGCGCGGATTTCCGACTCGAGTGTCGCCTTGTGCTCGAGGCCGGGCTCGCGCAGCCGCGCGGCGAGATCGACCAGACCGGGCGCCACGACGAGGCCGGTGGCGTCGATGACGCGATCCGCGCGAAAGGCTTCCGGCGCGTCACCGATCGCCGCGATCCGCCCGTCGGCGACGAATACGGAAGCGGACCGGTCGAGCCCCGACGCGGGATCGACGACCTGGCCGCCGCGGATCTCTGTCTTCATCAGTTCCCCGCGATGATGCTCATCACGGCCATCCGCACCGCGATGCCGAACGTCACCTGCGGCAGGATCACGCTGCGCGCGCCGTCGGCCACGGGCGAGTCGATCTCGACGCCACGGTTCATCGGGCCCGGGTGCATGACGATCGCATCCGGGTTCGCGAGCGCCAGCTTTTCGGCGGTGAGCCCGTAGTGCTTGAAGAACTCGCCGGTCGAGGGCAGCAGTGCGCCCCGCATGCGCTCGCTCTGCAGGCGCAGCATGACGACCACGTCGCAGCCGGCGAGCCCTGCGCGCATGTCGTGGAAGCGCCGCACGCCCAGTGCCTCGATGCCCGTGGGCAGGATCGTCGCCGGGCCGATCACCCGGATGTCGGGCGTCCCGAGCGTGGCGAGGCCGTGGATCAGCGAGCGCGCGACGCGGGAGTGCAGCACGTCGCCGACGATCGCCACCGACAACGCGCGGAAGTCCCGCTTGTAGTGGCGGATCGTGTAGAGGTCGAGCAGTCCCTGCGACGGGTGGGCGTGGCGGCCGTCGCCGGCGTTGACCACGTGGACGTGCGGACGACCCGTCGCCGCAAGGTGCGAGGCGATCAGGTGGGCGGCTCCCGACTGCGAGTGGCGGACGACGAACATGTCGGCATTCATCGCGACCAGGTTGTCGACCGTGTCGAGCAGCGTCTCGCCCTTCGACGTCGACGACGCGCCGATGTTGAGGTTGATGACGTCGGCGGACAGGCGCTTGGCGGCGATCTCGAAGGTCGTGCGCGTGCGCGTCGAGTTCTCGAAGAACAGGTTGAAGATCGCCTTGCCGCGCAGCAGCGGCACCTTCTTGACCTCCCGCTCCCCCACGGAGACGAACGGGTGGGCGGTGTCGAGGATATCGGTGATCACCGACGCGGGCAGGCCCTCCAGCGTGAGCAGGTGGGTGAGCTTGCCCTCGGCGTTGAGCTGCGGGTTGCGGGAGATCATCGGCGTCAGACCGCTGTCGCCGGCTCGATGGCGAGCGCGAGCCGGCCATCGGCGTCGCGGGACAGCACGATCGACAGGTCGCGCGCGACGGCGAGGCTCGCACCGGTGTAGGTGGGCTCGATCGGCAGCTCGCGACCGCCGCGGTCGACGAGCACCGCGAGCTCGATCGCGTCGGGCCGGCCGAAGTCGAACAGCTCGTTGATCGCCGCCCGGACGCTGCGGCCCGTGAAGAGCACGTCGTCGACCAGCACGATCGTCGCCCCTTCGACGTCGAAGGGGAGCTCGGTGCGCCGCGTGTTGGCCTTGAGGCCGGAGCGCTTGTAGTCGTCGCGGTAGAACGCGACGTCGATGAAGCCGACGGGGTGGTCGCCGGGGAGCATCTTCGCGAGGCGCTCGGCGACCCAGGCGCCGCCCGAGTAGATGCCGACGAACGCGGCGTCGTGCGCCACCGCCGGCGCCATGCGCGCGGCGAGTTCCGCGAGCGCCGCCTCGGCGTCGGGGAGCGCCGGCAGGTCCCGCACGTCAGCGTTGCCCGGACTCATCGAAGTATCCTTGCAGGATCGCCTGCGCGGCGATCGCGTCGCGCACCGAGCGCCCGCGGCGGCCGCCGCGCCCCGCTGCGTCGAGCGCGGACTGCGCGTCCTGCGTCGTCCAGCGCTCGTCGGCCTCCACCACGGG
>CAYQAF010000425.1:0-2608 GCA_964415375.1 uncultured Alcaligenaceae bacterium | reverse complement strand
GGCTCATCCTCGGCATGCTCGCGGTCACGATCGGGCTGCCCTACTTCCTGCTGTCGACGACCAGCCCGCTCGTGCAGTCGTGGTTCGCACGGCGGTTCCCGTCGGCCTCCCCATACCGGCTGTTCGCTCTGTCGAACCTCGCGTCGATGCTGGCGCTGGTCGGCTATCCGTTCCTGCTCGAGCCGTGGGCGCCGACGCGTGCGCAGGCGCTCGGCTGGTCGGCCGGGTACGCCGCCTTCACGCTGCTCTGCGCCGCGGCCGGCTGGCTCGCTCTCGGCCGTCCGGTCGCGGGTGCCGTGCCCGTGCGCTGGCAGCACGCCGGCGCCGGCCTGCCGCCGCCGATCGGCCATCCGGAGTCCGACGAAGCACCGACGACCGGCCGCCAGCTCCTGTGGGCCGCGCTCGCGGCGACGGCGTCGATCCTGCTCCTCGCGGTGTCGAACCACATCACGCAGAACATCGCGTCGGTGCCGCTGCTCTGGATCGTCCCGCTCGCGCTCTACCTCCTGACCTTCATCCTCACATTCGACGGCCGCGGCTGGTACAGGCGCGACATCATGCTGTCGATGACCGCCGCGGCGCTGGGCGTGATGGCGTGGACGCTCGCCGACCCGTCGCTCACGCACGAGCTCGAGATCCAGGTGGGCGTCTTCTGCGTCGGCCTGTTCCTCGCCTGCATGTTCTGTCATGGCGAGTTGGTGGGAGTGAAACCCGCGCCGCGCTGGCTGACCCGCTTCTACCTCATGATATCGGCGGGAGGCGCCGTCGGTGCGGTGCTGGTCGGCATCCTCGCGCCGCTCGCGCTCCCCGCCCACTTCGAGCTGCCTGCAGGGCTTGCGCTGTGCGCCCTGCTCCTGCTCTGGCAGGTACGCCGCGACTACCCGATCTACGGCGTGCTGGGGCTCTCGGCGCTGGCGGCGACGATCGGCTGCGCGATCTGGGGCGCGACCGAGTTCTACAAGGACACGATCATGGTCTCGCGCAACTTCTACGGCGTGCTGCGCGTGCAGGAGATCGGCGCGCAGGAGCAGACCAGGCGGCGCAGCCTGATCCACGGCACGATCCTGCACGGCAACCAGTACCTCGACCCGGTGCTGTCGCGCCAGGCGACCACCTACTACACGGAGACTTCGGGCATCGGGCGGCTTCTCGACGTGCTCAACCCGCGCCGGGAGCCGCTGCGGGTGGGCGTGATTGGCCTCGGCACCGGCTCGCTCGCGGCGTGGGGCGCGAAGGGTGACGTATTCCGCTTCTACGAGATCAATCCGGACGTGATCGCGGCAGCGAAGTCCGAGTTCACCTATCTCAAGGACAGCGACGCGACCGTCGAGACGGCACTGGGCGACGCGCGGCTCGTGCTCGAGCGCGAAGCACCCCAGGGCTTCGACGTGCTCGTGATCGACGCCTTTTCGTCCGACTCGATCCCCGTGCACCTCATCACCGCCGAGGCGCTCGCGATCTACCGCAAGCACGTCAAGGACGGCGGCACGATCGCCTTCCACGTGACCAACCGCTTCCTGGACCTGATCCCGGTGGTCGAGGCGCTCGCCAAGGCGCAGGGCCTCACGGCGACGCACGTCGCCGACGGCGGCGAAGGCGCGCTCGCAAGCCGCAGCGACTGGGTGCTCGTCTCCGCGAACAAGGAACTGCTCGAGCACCCGCGCCTGGCGGCGGCGACGGTCCCGATCGAGTCGCGCCCCGACTGGCGGCTGTGGACCGACGACTTCAACAACCTGGTCCAGGTGCTGAAGTAGCATCGGATGTAGAGGTCCCGCCGATGAGCGCGCCGCCGCATCCCGCCGATCCCGCCCCGTATCGGGCGCTCGTCCGTCCGCCGGGGGCGCGCTACATCGAGGCGCTCGACCAGCGGATGCTTCCGCACGCGACGGTGCGGGCGAAGATCGCGGACGCCGATGCCGCCGCGCTCGCCATCCGCAGGATGTGGGTGCGCGGCGCGCCGCTGATCGGTGCGGTCGGGGCCTACGGCCTCGCGATGGCGCTCGACCGCGACTCGTCCGATCTCGCGCTGACGCGCGCGCACGCCGCGCTCGACGCCACGCGGCCGACGGCTGTCAATCTGCGCTGGGCACTCGACCGCGTCCGTGACGCCGTATCGGCACTGTCCCCGGCAGAACGTGCCGACGCCGCGTGGTGCGAGGCGGACGCGATCGTCGTCGAGGACATCGCGATCAACCACGCGATCGGCGAGCATGGCCTCGCGCTGCTGCGCCAGATCGCGAGGCACCGCGCCGGACCGGTGCGGGTGATGACCCACTGCAACGCCGGTGCGCTCGCGACCTGTGGATGGGGCACCGCCACGGCGCCGATCTTCCTCGCCCACCTCGAGGGCCTGGCGGTCCAGGTGTGGGTCTCGGAGACCCGGCCGCGCCTGCAGGGCGCGAACCTCACCGCGTGGGAACTCGCCGAGCGCGGCATTCCCTACACGCTGCACGCGGACGCCGCCTCTGCCGCGCTGATGGCCCGACGGGAGGTCGACCTCGTGATCGTCGGCGCCGATCGCGTGGCGCGCAACGGCGACGTCTGCAACAAGATCGGCACCTACGGCAAGGCCCTCGCCGCACGCGACAACGACGTCCCTTTCTACGTC
>CAYQAF010000424.1:0-2610 GCA_964415375.1 uncultured Alcaligenaceae bacterium | reverse complement strand
CACGCCTTCCCGGCAAAAGCTGGGCGTCGGCCGGGTTCTGATCCGAGCGGGCTTAGAACAACTCGCGGAGGCAAATGTCCGCCGTGTTCTCGTTTTGGGCGACCCGGCCTATTACGGTCGCTTCGGCTTCCTGCCGGAATATTCCATCCTTCCGCCCTTCGATCTGCCCGCGGCGTGGACAGCGGCATGGCAATCGATCCCTCTCGCGGCGGACGCGGTGAGAATCGCCGGAAAACTTCGACCGCCGGCCGCGTGGCTGCAGGCCGCGCTTTGGGCGCCTTAGGACAAAGTCATCCGGCCATGCGCTCTTTCAGCGGGGCCGTTGTCGAGGATCGCCACGAAGCCCTCGCTCTTGCCGTCCGGATCGGCAGCCGCGTCCGGGCGCCCGTCCTGGTCCAGATCGAGGCGCTCCTTGTAGAGCCCACTGACCGCGATCTGGTCCACGCTGGTCGCCAGGTCCAGGATCGCCACGCGTTCTTTCTGACTGAATGCGCGCACCCAGAGCAGTGTCCCCTTGCGGTCGAACCGCGCAACGAAGGGCGTCGCTCGGTTGTCGATGCTAACGACATCGGCCTTCCCGTCGCCGTTCAGGTCGACGGAGCCTTGCGTGTAGCCACTGCGTACAGTGAATTTGCGTTGCGTCATCAGCATGCCCTGCTGCTGCGATGCCGCAATGTCGACTCGCAACCTCGCGGCCTGAGTCTCCTCGCTCAGCACAGGCCGCCGCTGTCACCAATGCAACGTCATGCCGGAAGCCTGCGCGCGGCAACGACGTGTGCCCGTACCGCGAACGCCACGCTGCTGTCCGGGCCCACGTATTTGACCAGCTCAGCCTCCGCCTCTGTCAGGACCCGTCCGATCTGCTCCTCAGTGAGGAGCACTCCCATCACCGGCAACCATCCCCTGAGGTCAGCTTCAACCATCACGCGAACGCTTGGAAACCGCGCCGTGCCCTCGTGGGTCGTAATCACGACCGAGGTGGCTCCGGCGTTCCCGAACATCCTGGAAAGATCGTCCCGATTCCCGAGCACGAACGGCGCGCGAAGTGCGTCGGCTGCCGGCCGGCCTGCGACCCGTTCAAGCAGTGCGACCTCGGCGGCATACGCCGGCATGGTCTCCAATGCATCCCAGACTGCAACGGCCAGGCGGCCTTCGGCAGTGAGCACGCGCAGCATCTCGCGAACCGCCTGTTGGCGGTCCCCGAAGAACATGAGTCCGAACTGGCTCACGACGGCGTCGAAAGACTGGTCCGGGAACGGCATCGACTCCGCCGCGCCCTGGCGCCAGGTCACCGCAGGCGCGAGTTCGTTCGCAACCGCCAGCATGCCGGGATCTGGATCCAGCCCGACGACCTGTCCGCTCGGACCCGCTCGCGAAAGGATCGCTCGGGCCAACACACCAGTTCCGCAGGCGACGTCGAGTACGCGTTGCCCCGACTGGACTTGAGCGGCGTCCGCAACTCTCGACACCCACTGACCGAACAGCGCGGAAACGAACAGCGCTTCGTATACCTTCGCAGCGCCAACCTGGGCCTGCAGAGCTGGTGCACTCATGCGTTCCTCCCGGTTTGGTCTGCTGCCGATTGCTATTCGGCGTCTCCGGTGATGACGAGCAGCAGCAGGAAGTTATAGGCGGCCACTGCCAGCGCGAGAATGAGCGCGATGACGAAGATCAACTCGTACTGTCTGAGGACGCCACCCGCGGCGAGCAGGAGCGCTACGACAGCCAGGCCGACAGGGACCAGGAAGACGCGTTGGCCGATCGTCGCGCTTGCGAACCGTGACCTCGCAATGAACGCAGCACCGGCGGCTACGCCCAGCAGTCCCAAGGCGGCGTTCGACAGCCGCCAGACCAGAATCTCCGAGTCGAAAGCGAGGTGCAAGGTCCCGGGGAGGAAGCTGCCGAACAAGGCAACCAGGCTAGGCTCCACGAGGGTACGAAGTTGTAGGATCTCTTCCGATGACCAGATCCTGCTACCGCGATGGCCCAGTGCGGCGACAACACCGCTGAAGCCGGCAAGGGCAGCGGCTACCTGACTGATGGTCTGCAGGATCTCCTGCGACTGCATCTGCGTCGCCTACCTGCGATTCGGCCGCAGATCTGCGGCAATACAGCCGGACGACAAGGCGCATTCGTGCAGCATGAGCCGTGCGGTTTGCTGGTCACTTGCTGGTCCGACTAGAACACCGATCGGTGAGTCCGTCAATCGTGTCGTCGATGGGCGTGCCGGCCGCGGTGACGAACGCGGGGCCCGGAGAGATTGCGCCGCCGCTCCGCTACTGCGGCGCCCCGTTGGGGCCGTTGCCGATGCGCTCCGTCGACGCGAATCGGCAACGTCCTACCGCGCTGACGCGCGGTAGTCGACCTCCCGACGTCGTCGGGAGTTCTCAATCTCTCCGGGGAGCGCGCGTGAAATGAAAAAGGGGTCCCTCTGGCGAGGGACCCCTTTTCATTTCACTGGCGCGCCCGGAGAGATTCGAACTCCCGACCTTCTGGTTCGTAGCCAGACACTCTATCCAACTGAGCTACGGGCGCGTATTCGGACGGATCCAAAGTCTACTGGCGGAGAGAGAGGGATTCGAACCCTCGAAGGGCTTTTGACCCTTACGC
>CAYQAF010000423.1:0-2618 GCA_964415375.1 uncultured Alcaligenaceae bacterium | reverse complement strand
CCTGGTGCGGGCCTCGTACGGCTACCTGGTCGGGCGCGACCCGTCGGTCGCGTTCCTGTTCGTGCTCGCGGGCATCAAGTTCCTGGAGTCGCGCACGGCGCGCGACGGCACGCTGGTGCTCTGTCTCGCCGCGTTCCTGATGGTGACGCCGTTCCTGTTCGGGCAATCGCCATTCGCCCTCGCCGCCGCGGTGCCCGCGGTGCTCGCGTTCGGCGGGGCGCTCGCCGCACTGGCGGCGCGCAGCCCGGCATCGGCCGCGGCCGCCGCACCACGCCGCTCGCTCGTCACTGCGGGCAAGCTGATCGTGCAGGGACTGCCGCTCGCGGCGCTGCTGTTCGTCCTGTTCCCGCGGCTCGCCATGCCGCTGTGGGGCCTGCCGCAGGCCTCGCGCGCCACGACCGGGCTGTCCGACACGATGTCGCCGGGCATGATCGCGGAGCTCACGCAGGAAGACACGGTGGCGTTGCGCGCCGACTTCGACGGCCCCCCTCCTCCGGCTTCGCTGCGCTACTGGCGCGGGCCCGTGATGTCGCGCTTCGACGGGCGCAGCTGGTCGGCCACCCTCGCGCGGGCCGAAGGCGCGCTCGTTCCGGATGCGGGCAAGGGGGTCGCGTACACGGTCACGCTCGAGGCCAACGAGAGCCCCTGGCTGTTCGCGCTCGAGCTGCCGGCGGCACTGCCGCGCTTCACCGACGCCGGCACGATCGCCGATGTCGTGCTGACCGCGGACCAGCAGCTCGTCGCCCGCCGGCCGATCGGCCAAGTCCGCCGCTACGCGCAGCTCTCGCTGCTCGCGGACCGGCATCCCGCGGGGCCTCGCGCCGCGACGGAGAACCTGCGCCTTCCCCCCGGCACGAACCCGCGCACCCAGCAACTTGCCCGCACGCTGCGGGAACAGCATGCCGACGACCGCGCGTTCATCCATGCCGTGCTCGCGATGTTCCGCGACCAGGACTTCACCTACACACTCGCACCCGGCGTCGTCCATCCCCGCGATCCGGTGGACGGCTTCCTGTTCGACTCCCGACGCGGCTTCTGCGAGCACTATGCAAGCGCGTTCGCGGTGCTGCTGCGCGGCGCCGGCATCCCGGCGCGCATCGTCACCGGCTACCAGGGCGGCGAGTTCAATCCGCGCGGCAACTACCTGATCGTGCGCCAGTCGGACGCCCACGCGTGGACCGAGGCACTGATCGACGGTGCGTGGGAGCGGTTCGATCCGACGGGTGCGGTGTCCCCATTACGCATCGAGTCGGGCATCTCGCGTGCGCTGCCCAATGCGGAGCAGCTGCCGCTGTTCGCGCGACTCGACTCGGGCTTCCTGAAGAGCACGCAGTTGATGCTCGACGCGCTCAACCACGCCTGGCGCCGCAACGTCGTCGGCTTCGACTACGGGCGCCAGCGCGAGCTGTGGCGATCGTTGCACCTCGAGCCGAACGCCCCCTGGCAGGTGATGGGCGCGCTGGCGCTCGCCGCGGCGGCGTGGATGGCCGTGGTGCTCGCCATGCTGGCGCTATCGCGCCGGCGCGGCGAGCGCGCCGCGGCGCTCTGGTCGGACGTCTGCACGACGCTCGCACGCGCCGGGCTGCCGCGCGAGATGCACGAAGGTCCGCTCGCGTTCACGCAGCGTGCCGCACGGCGCTGGCCCGAGTTCGCAATCGCCTTCCACGCGATCGGCGAGTCCTACGCGATGCTGCGCTACGGCCGCACCGGACCGCACCAGCGGGTTGCGCTGGTCGCGACGCTCGAGCGCGCCGTCGAGGTGCTGCCCGCGCCGGCCGCCCTGCGCGCCGGCCCGCGGATCAGCTCGCCGGAGGCAGGTACTTGAGCGGATCCATCGGCTTGCCGAGCCGACGGATCTCGAAGTGGAGCTTGGTCTGATCGGCGTCGGTCGAGCCCATCTCGGCAATCTTCTGGCCGCGGGTTACCTGCTGGCCTTCCTTGACCAGGATTTCCCGGTTGTGCGCGTAGGCGGACAGGAACTTGTTGTTGTGCTTGATGATGACCAGCTTGCCGTAGCCGCGAAGCCCCGCCCCCGCGTACACGACCTTGCCCCCGGCGCTCGCGATCACCGGCGTCCCGGCCTGCCCCGCGATGTCGATGCCCTTGAGGTTCGCGGTGTCGGAGAAGCCGGTCACGAGCTTGCCCCGCGCCGGCCATACCCATTCGATGTCGTCCTCGGCATCCGCGCTGGTCGGTCCCGCGGGGGCCGTTGAAGGTGTTGGGGGTACGGTGGCAGGCGCGGCCGGCGGTACCGTGGCCGGCGCGGCCGGCGGTACCGTGGCCGGCGTGGCCGCGGTCGGTGCACGCGACGGCTCGGCCTTGGCGATCACGAGCGGCTCGACGGGAGCCTTCGCCATCTCGCGCGCCATCGCCTCCGAGTAAGGCTCCTTCAGTGCCTTCGGCGAGACCTTGAGCGTGTCGGTGTTGCGCGGCGACGCGGGCGTTCGTCAGGTGCCGAACGAACCGCGCACCGCGTACACCCACGTCTACGGCGCGCCCGGCATCTCCGGCGTGACGATCCTGTCGCGCTGACGTGGCCACGCTGACGGCGCCGTTCGCGGCGCAGAACGGCAACGAGCCGGCGCTGATCGACGAACGCGGCACGTCGACGTGGGCGA
>CAYQAF010000422.1:0-2624 GCA_964415375.1 uncultured Alcaligenaceae bacterium | reverse complement strand
CACGCCCCAGGCGGCGAGCTCGCGCACCGCCTTGGGAGCGGTGTTGACGAACATGCGCACCACGTCCTGGTCGGCGCCCCAGTCCGAGCCGCGCACCGTGTCCTCGAAGTGCACGTCCTCGTTGTCACCCTGGCCCTTGATCACGTTGCCGAGCGAGGCCTGCATGCCTCCCTGCGCCGCCTTGCTGTGCGAGCGCTTCGGCGGCACGAGGGACAGGATGATCGCCTCGTGGCCGCGGCGCTTCGCGGCGATCGCGAGACGCAGTCCGGCGAGCCCACCGCCGATGACCAGCACGTCGGTGTAGACGATCTTCATGGACGAACTCCTTGCAGCACTGCAGCGGGTTCCGGTGTCATCGCGACCTCGGCTACCTGAGCCAGGTCGGCACGTAACGCTCGCCCGCGCGGTCGGCGTGGGCCTCGCCGATCTTGATGTAGGCGCCCAGCGTCACCAGTCCCAGCACGAGGAAGAAGACAGTAAGCGCCCACTTCAGCTTCTTGAGCATGGCCCGCGTCGCGTCCGGGTTGCTGCCCTCGAACCACCCCCACTTCACCACGAGACGATAGAGGCCGATGCCCCCGTGCAGCTCGACGGCGAACAGCATCACCAGGTACAGCGGCCACCAGCGGCCGGACCAGACGCGGTCCGCGGATTCGTACGGACCGATGTCGCCCGGGTGCATCAGCATCTGGTACAGGTGCACGGTGACAAGGAAGAACAGCATGAAGCCGGTGACGGCCTGCACCCACCACAGCGTGGTGTCCTCGTGCCGCATGATCTTCATGTGGCCGCGGTAGGCCTGCCACTGGCGGAAGTTGATCGGGAGCTTGCGCACCGCGAGGAATGCGTGGGCGAGGAAGACCACGAGGATCCCGAACACGACCACCGACACGATGCCCGGGTAGGCCCTCCCGAACAGGAAGTAGCCCTCGAACATCTTGGTCACGCGCCACATGAAGTCCTCGGAGACGAGGATCGAGGACACGAAGAACATGTGGCCCCACATGAACAGCGCCAGCACGAGCCCGGTCGCGCTCTGCAGGTAGTCGAGCCGGGCGGGGAGCCTGCTCTTCCTGGGACGCTCGGTCAGGCCGACGCCGGCGATCATCGGGCTCGTCGAAGCCATGGGGTCTTCCTTTGCGCGAGATTTCGGACGCGACGCGATGCGCGATCGCGCGCCTGCGATGCGGGAACCCGTTCACGTTAGCGAGCCCGCGCCCGGGCAGCGTTGACCCGCGTCAAACGCACCGGAGTGAGGCGCGCCGCTGCGTGCGCGATGGCGCAGCGCAACAGGGCCGGCGCCGCGGACCCGCGAGCCTCGCGTCCCCGGTGCGGCCGTGACAAATTGCGCCAGAGACCGCAATCGTGACGATCCTCCGCATCAGGGTTGATTTCGATCAACGGACGATTCGCGCCATCGCGCAGCATTCGATCTACGGAAAAAAGGCAGCGGCGGGATCGCCGCGGCCGACCCCCAGGAGGAGCTCGGCAGGGCGCGTCGTTGCGCGTCCGCGACCGGTGCCCGGTCGCCGCGATTCGCAAGTGCGCGGGGTGACGTGCCGCCGCGAGGAGCGCGAGCCCTGCCTGCAACCCGTACGATCCCGTCTTGGGCGGCGATCGGCCCCGACCACGGACGCGAAGGTGCTTCATGTACAAGATCATTCGCCGCGAAGCATTCTCGGACACCACCTTCCTCTGGGAGGTGAGCGCGCCCGACGTCGCGCGATCCGCCGAGCCCGGGCACTTCGTGATGCTGCGCCTGCACGACGGCAGCGAGCGCATTCCGTTGACCGTCGCCGACTTCGACCGCGAGCGCGGCACGATCACGATGGTGATCCAGGCGCTCGGCAAGACCACACTGGAAATGCGGGATCACTACAAGGAAGGTGACAGCTTCGCCGACTTCGTGGGTCCCCTTGGGCTGCCGCAGCACGTGAGCCGCGCCGGACACGTGGTGCTGGTCGGCGGCGGGCTCGGCGTCGCGCCGGTCTACCCGCAACTGCGCGCCTTCAAGGAGGCCGGCAACCGCGTCACCGGCATCATCGGCTTCCGCAACAAGGACCTGGTGTTCTGGGAGGACAAGTTCGCGAAGTACTGCGACAACCTGATCGTCTGTACCGACGACGGCAGCTACGGCCGCGCCGGGTTCGTCACCGCGGCGCTCGCCGACGTGATCGAGCGCGACCGCCCCGACCTCGTCGTGGCGATCGGCCCGCTGCCGATGATGAACGCCTGCGTCGAGACCACCCGGCCGTCCGGCGTCAAGACCATGGTGTCGCTCAACGCCATCATGGTCGACGGCACCGGCATGTGCGGCTCCTGCCGTGTCACGGTCGGCGACGAAATCCGGTTCGCCTGCGTCGACGGTCCCGACTTCGACGGCCATCAGGTCGACTTCAAGGAGCTGATGCTGCGCCAGAAGCGCTTCAAGGGCGAGGAGTCGAAGGCATCGGACGACTACGCGCACGTCTGCCGCGTCGAAAAGCAGCTGTTCGACGAGGGCAAGCGCAACTACAAGAAGTACAAGGACCTGCCGCCGCACGCGGTCAAGATGCCGGAGCGCGATGCGCTCGAGCGCTCGCGCAACTTCAAGGAAGTGAACCTCGGCTACTCGATGGCCGACG
>CAYQAF010000421.1:0-2634 GCA_964415375.1 uncultured Alcaligenaceae bacterium | reverse complement strand
TGGTGACCGAGTCGTTGACGTTGATCGCCGGGAACCCGAGCTTGCCCTCCTGGTGCATCTGGTAGAGCCGCTTGACGCCGGTGGTCGTCTCCTCGGTGACGCCCTTGATCGACGCCTTGCAGCGCGAGTAGAACGTCGGGTCGGCGGCGAGCTTGGCCTTGATCGACGCGAACAGCGCCTGCTCCTCCTCGTTGGTCGCGTGCGTGAGGCACGACGGGTCCTTCTCCGCCTGCGTGCCGAGGTGCACGAGCAGCGTCGCGTCGCCGCCGTCGTCGAGGATCATGTTCGGCGTGCCGCCGTCGCCCGGCCACTCGAAGATGCGGTGCGTGTAGGCCCAGTACTCGTCGAGCGTCTCGCCCTTCTTCGCGAACACCGGCGTGCCGCGCGCCGCGATCGCCGCGGCGGCGTGGTCCTGCGTCGAATAGATGTTGCAGGAGGCCCAGCGCACGTCCGCCCCGAGCGCCTGCAGCGTCTCGATCAGCACGGCGGTCTGGATCGTCATGTGCAGCGAGCCGGCGATGCGGGCGCCGCGCAGCGGCTGCTGCGGCGCGAACTCGTCGCGGATCGCCATCAGGCCGGGCATCTCGGTCTGCGCGATCTGCATTTCCTTGCGGCCCCAGTCGGCGAGCGACAGATCGGCCACCGCGAAGTCGGCGAACTGCTTCGGGTCGGTCGGTGCGTTCATCGGTCGAAACTCCTCGTCATCGACCGTCGCGGGGAACACCTGTGGGCTCGTTCCCCGTGGGCGGTCACGGTTAACGAGCGCCGTTCGAAAGGAACGTGCCCCGAGCCTGGTCCGGCGGCCTCAACTCAGGCACGGATTGCAGCGCTCCTCGGGGCGAAGGACGCGGATTGTACCGGAAAGCGGCGGTGCGTCCATCCCGGGGGCCGGAAAGCACGAAGGGCCGCGCGACGGCGGCCCTTCACGCGTCCGGCGGGCACCGGGTCAGTGCTTCTTGACCTTCTCGAGCATCTTGAAGATACCCTTCGACGAGCCCGCGAACATGCGCTTGAACGACTTCGACAGGCAGCGGCGCTCCAGCGTGTTGCGGCGGGTACGGTTGCGTTCGGCCATGGCTTCCTCAGCGGTCGGTGCGGGCGCGTGGCGCGCCCGTCGAGCAAAACCGCTATTCTACCTCGGCACCGGCCGTAGCCGGCGCTGCCGTGACGTCAGCGCCGTCGTGGCGAGCACCCTCGCGAATAGGATCGCGACCAGCGTCGTCAATTGGGGCGCACCGCGTCAGTAAGCACTTGCTCTCCTGACGCGACTGCCCCGTCAGCGCGCGGGCGCGCCGAGCACGCGTGCCCGGAACCGCTCGAATCCCGCGTCGTGATCGGTGTAGCGCGCGGCAATTGCCTGCTTCGTCCGGGCGCGCTCGGCCTCGACGAACCTCGCGACGCCCTCGCGCTGGTAAGGCTCGAGGTTGCGATCGGCTTCGAGCAGGATCTCGGCCGCGAGCGCGGCGTCGACGTCGTCGCGGCCGGCGAGGAACAGCGTCGCGTCCGCCGGCAGCTGGCGCAGCAGCAGGTCGAGCGCATCCGTCGCCGTGGGCGAGCCGATCGCCACCGCTTCCGGCCATCGCGACGGGCCCGCAACCGGCGGCAGCCACGCCGCGGCGAGATAGTGGTCGGGGGTGGCGACGAAGGTGCCGCCTTCGGCGCGTTGGGCCGCCGTCACGACATGTACGCAAACCCCGATGCAGGACGCGGGGGAAGGACGGGGCGCGAGTCGGCGGGCGACGCGCCCCTCGGCATCGCCGCCGCGCCCGACGGTCACAGCACGACGACGTCGAAGCGGATCGTCTTCGTGGCGGCCGCCTCGAACGCGCGCTTGTATTCGATCACCACCGGCTGCGTTCCGGGCGCAACCCCGCGCACGCGGAACGTTGCGTCGCCGATGCCACCGACAGCGGCCGGATTCGTGCCGGGCTTCGCGGTGAGGTCGTGGCGCACCGGGGCGATCACGTTCGGGCCGTCGTAGCGCTGCATCTCCCAGCGCAGGTCGGTCCCGACATCCGCATCGAACCGCAGCACCAGCGCCTGGCCGCGCTTCAGCGTCACGCGCTGGCCATCGACCTCCGCACCGGCGAAGGTCACCGGCACATTGAGGTTGAAGAACTCGCGCGGATTCGAGCCGAGCTCGGACCAGTCGGACCCGGCGTTGGACGTCGCGCAGCCGGCTAGAGCGACCACGGCGACAAGGACGGCAGCACGGACAGCGGCTTCACGCATGACGATCGACTCCGGCGGATCCAACGGCGCAACGAGGCTCGAGCTTACACCCCGGCCGCAGCCTTGAGCGCCTGTGCCTTGTCGGTCGCTTCCCACGTGAACTCGGGTTCGTCGCGACCGAAGTGGCCGTAGGCCGCGGTCTTGCGATAGATCGGGCGCAGCAGCTTCAGCATCTGGATGATGCCCTTCGGGCGCAGGTCGAAGTGCGCCTGTACGAGCTCCGCAATCTTGTCGTCGGGGATCCGGCCCGTGCCCGCGGTATAGATCGTCACGTTGATCGGCTTTGCCACGCCAATGGCGTACGAAAGCTGCACCTCGCACTGCCGGGCGAGGCCCGCCGCGACGACGTTCTTGGCGACGTAGCGCGCCGCATAGGCGGCCGAGCGGTCGACCTTCGACGGA
>CAYQAF010000420.1:0-2642 GCA_964415375.1 uncultured Alcaligenaceae bacterium | reverse complement strand
TCGTCAGGCCGCCGCGCGAGGACGGGCGGCCACCGCGGCGCGCTTCTCGTAGGCCTCGCGCACCAGCGCGACGTCGTCGAGGAACCAGGGGAGCTCCGACATCAGCAGCGCCTGCGGGCCGTCGACCAGCGCCTTGGCCGGTTCGGGATGGAAGTCGACGAGGATCATGTTCGCACCGGCCACGATGCCTTGCGCGACGACGTGGAAGATGTCGAGCACCCCGTCCGGCGCGGCGGCGCGGGTGCCCACCGAGTGCGACGGGTCGATGCAGACCGGCATGCGCGTGAGCCGCTTCACCACCGGCACGTGCGCGAAGTCGACGAAATTGCGATGCGGGTCGCCCATGTTGGTCTTCATGCCGCGCAGGCAGAACACGACCTTGCGATTGCCCTCGCTCGCGAGGTATTCGGCGGCGTTCAGCGACTCGTCCAGCGTGATGCCGAAGCCGCGCTTGATCAGCACCGGAAAGTCCTGCTGCTTGCCGACCTGCTTCAGCAACTCGAAGTTCTGCGTGTTGCGCGTGCCGATCTGCAGCATGACCCCGGTCGGGCTGCCCGTCTGTCGCAGCGCGTCGCGGATCTCGTCGACGTGCGACTCGTGCGTGATCTCCATCGCGATCACGCGGATGCCGTGCTTGCCGGCAAGCTCGAAGACGTACGGCAGGCACTTCGCGCCGAAGCCCTGGAACGCGTACGGACTCGTGCGCGGTTTGTACGCGCCCATGCGCGTGCAGACCTGTCCGTGGGCGGCGAGGACCTTCATCATCGTCTCGACGGATTCGGGCGAGTCGACGGCGCACAGCCCCGCGAATACGTGCAGCGTGTCCTGGCCGAAGCGCACGCCGTTGTATTCGAACGACGCGGGACGGTCGTCGCCCTGCTTGTGCCGGCCGAGCACGCGGTAGGCCTCGGACACCCGGACCACCTTCTCGACGCAGGGCAGCGCCTGCATCTCGTCGATCGTCAACGTGCCGGTGTTGCCGATCAAGTACAACTCGGTCAGCGTGACTTCGGGTCCGACCTCCCGATGCACGCGGAACTGGATACCGGGAAGGCGTTCCAACTGGCCGACCAGGATCTGGTAGTCGGTGCTCTCGGGGTGGGTGTTGGGCTCGAGAATCAGGATCATGGCAGGCTATTTTCTTTTGAATTTCAGTCGGTTGCGTATGCGCAGCCGCAGTTGCACCGCATTGTAGCCGATGCCCTGCTGCACCGCACGATGCAGGGCGACAACAACCCGCGGCCCGGAGCCGGTATTTCCATTGCGCCGCCGATTGCGGCTGCCCTAAACTGCCTCGGACCCGTTCGCCGGCGCCAAGACCGGCGGCATGCAACCCGCGCGGCATCTGCCGCGGCAGCCATGGAGAGCCACCCCGTGAAGATCGTTCTGGCCATCGTACTCGCAGGCGCCGTCGCCCTCGTCGCCGTGCCCTCGCTCGCCGCGGACGCGGCGACGCCGAACCCGCAGCAGGAGCGCATGAAGACCTGCAATGCCAAGGCCACCGACAAGAAGGGCGACGAACGCAAGAAGTTCATGAGCGAGTGCCTCTCCGCGGAGAAGAAGGCGGACGACAACAAGATGGCCGAGTGCAACACCAAATCGAAGGGCATGAAGGGCGACGAGCGCAACAAGTTCATGAGCGAGTGCCTGAAGAAGAAGGCCGCCTGAACGACCGCAGGATCACCAACGCGGTCCGGTGACCTCCTGTCCACCGGGCCGAGACTGCAGGGCCGCAACGGGGCAACCCGCTGCGGCCTTGTTTTTGGCGGGCAGGGGTGCCCGTTGCGGCGGACGCTCGCGTCGACCGACGCGCGCGGTCACGCCTTGCGGACGAGCAGTCCCTTGAGGTACTCGCCCTCGGGAAACGCGAGCGCGACCGGATGGTCCGCCGAGGCGGTGAAGCGGCCGACGATGGCGGCGTCGGCGCGGGCATCCTGCGCCGCGCCGGCGACGATCTTCTGGAACAACTCGGGCCCGATCCCGCCCGAGCACGAGAACGTCGCGAGATACCCCCTCGGAGCGAGCAGCTTCAGCGCCAGCAGGTTGATGTCCTTGTACGCGCGCGCGGCGCGCTCGGCGTGGTGCGCGGTCGGGGCGAACTTCGGCGGGTCGAGCACGATCAGGTCGAATGACGCGTCCGCGTCGCGCAGGCGGCGCAGCTCGGCGAACACGTCGGCCTCGAGCCACTGCGCCCGCGAGGCGTCGAGTGCGGGGTTGCGGGCGAGATTTGCCCTGCCCAGGGCAAGCGCGGGTGCCGAGCTGTCCACCGAGACGACGCGTGTCGCACCGCCGGCGAGGCAGGCGAGCGTGAACCCGCCCGAGTAGCAGAACGCGTTCAGCACCTGGCGTCCTGCCGCGTGGTCGCCGACGATGCGCCGGTTGTCGCGCTGGTCAAGGTAGAAGCCGGTCTTCTGGCCGGCGAGGACGTCGACGGCGTAGTCGATCCCGTTTTCGCGGAACACGACCGGATCGGGGAGTGTTCCGCGCGCAACGGCGACCCGGGGCGCGAGGCCCTCGAGCGCGCGCACGTCGGCATCCGAGCGCTCGACGATCGCGCGTGCCGGGGTGGCGTCGGCAAGTGCGTCGACGATCGCGTCGCGCCAGGCCTCGGCGCCGGCCGAGAGCAGCTGCACCACGACGAC
>CAYQAF010000419.1:0-2652 GCA_964415375.1 uncultured Alcaligenaceae bacterium | reverse complement strand
GGATCGAGAACGACCTGCAGACCAACGGCACGCTGCTCGACGACGACTGGGCCCGCTTCCTCAAGAAACATCGGTTCCTCGTCGGCCTGAGCATCGACGGTCCACGCGAGATCCACGATCACTACCGGATCACCAAGCACGCGGAGCCGACCTTCGACCGGGTGTTCGCTGCAGCAAAGACGTTGCGCAAGCACGGCGTCCGCTTCAACACGTTGACCTGCGTGCACCGCTACAACGCGTCGCGACCGCTCGATGTCTACCGGTTCCTGCGCCGCGAACTCGGCTCGACTTACATTCAGTTCATCCCGATCGTCGAAGCCAGGGATTTCGCGACGGTCGCCCCGCAGCGATGGGATCCGGCCCGGCTGCCCGTGGTCGGGTCGCCAGAGGCCCATCCGGATCACCCGAACTCCGTCGTGACTCCGTGGTCCGTCGATCCCGACGAGTACGGTTACTTCCTGTGCAAGATCTGGGACGAGTGGCAGGCACGTGACCTCGGCAAGGTCCTGGTGAACCTGTGCGAAACGCTGGTCGCGCAACACATGGGACTGCCGTCGCAGGTCTGTGTCCACAGCGAAGTCTGCGGCAAGGGCGTTGCACTCGAGCACGATGGCGATGTGTACAGCTGCGACCACTACGTGTACCCGGAATACCATCTTGGCAACATTCGCCAGCGCTCGCTCGGCGACATGGTGTTCTCTCCGCGCCAGGTGAGATTCGGCTACGCGAAATCGGAGACGTTGCCGGCGTACTGCAGGCAGTGCACGTTCCTCAGCGACTGCTGGGGTGAGTGCCCGAAGAACCGTCTGCTGCGGACACCCGACGGCGAACCGGGCCTGAACTATCTCTGCGCGGGCCTCAAGCGCTTCTTCGCGCACGCCGTGCCCACGGCCAGGAGAATGGCTGGTTTACATTCGACTTGATTCACGGCCGCACGTCGGGAACGAGCGGATCCGCCGCGTGTTCAGGGCTGTCATTCCACCAGCCAATGTCCGACCGGCTGCATCAGGAATTCGTCCACAGGGATCCCGTCGCCGCCCACCAGCAGCGTACGTCGCACCTTGAACGCCGCAGCAAAAGCCGCCGTCCCCGCGTGCGCCTGCGGAGCGCGGCCGCTCTTCACCTCGATGGCGAGCAACCGGTTGCGGGCGCGGACGACGAAATCCACCTCCTGCCCCCGGTCACGCCAGTAGAACAGTTCACACTCCCCCACGGCCGCCGCGTTAGCCAGATGCGCGCCCACCGCAGACTCGATCAGCCGCCCGCGGAATTCCCGGTCGGCGCGCACCTCGGCGGGGCTCAAGCCTGCGGTCACGGTCATCAGCGCGGTGTTGAGCACCTGCAACTTCGGGCTCGATCCGCGGCTGCGCGCCACGTCGCCCGCATACTTCGGCAGGCCACGGACCATGCCCGCGCCGGCGAGCAGGTCGAGATAGTGCGCGAGCGTCGTCGAGTTGCCGGCATCCTGCAGCTGGCCGAGCATCTTGGTGTACGAGAGCACCTGACCCGAATAGCGACTGGCCAGCTCGAACAGTCGGCGCAGCAGCGCCGGCTTGTCCACGCGGGTGAGCAATAGCACGTCGCGCGAAATCGAGGTCTCGATGAGGCTGTCGGCAATGTACCGCGCCCAGCGGGCGGGATCTTTGGCCAGCGGCGCGGCGCCGGGATAGCCGCCGAAGTACAGGTAGTCATCGAGCGTGAAACCGAAGGCTTCGAGCATTTCGACCCAGGACCAGTGCGGCAGGCGCAGCGTCTCGAATCGTCCGGCGAGACTCTCCGTCAGCCCTTGTGCAATCAGTAACGGGGCTGAACCCAGCAGCACCACCTTGAGCGGGCGCTTTCTGCGCGTGTCCTCGTCCCAGAGACGCTTGACGGTCTCGGACCAACTCGGGATCTTCTGGATTTCATCCAGCACGAGCACGGCCCCGGCCTTGCCCGTAGCTTCGAGCCGCGCCGCCTCCCATTGCTGGCCGATCCAGTCCGCGGCGCGCAGCGTCGGCTCGTCGGCGCTGACGTAGCGTACCGGAACGTCGAGCCCGCCGGTGACCTGCTGGACGAGCGTGGATTTCCCCACCTGACGGGGGCCCGCGACGACCTGCAGAAACCGGCGCGGCTCAGCCAGCCGCTCGGCGAGGACGGCGGCCTGGGGACGCTGGTAGTCGGACTTCTTTTTACTCACAACGTTGAGTATTTTTACTCAACGGGCTGAGCAAGGCAAACGACTCAATACCCCTTCGCTACGTCCACCACCGAAAGCATCTTCTCCCCCGCCACGTACCTGCGCAGGTTCTCGATCCCGATCGCAAATCGCAACTCATCGCCGAGGTCCGAGCCTGCCGAGATGTGCGGCGTCAGGATCACGTTCTGCATCTGCCAGAGCGGGCTGTCGGCCGGCAGCGGTTCCGGATCCGTGACGTCGAGGCCCGCCCCGGCCAGTCGGCCACTGCGCAGCGCCGCGATCAGGTCCGGCTGCACGACGCTCTGGCCGCGACCGACGTTGACGAAAAACGCGCCCGCCTTCGCCGCGGCGAAGAATTTCGCATCGAAGAGGCCCGTGGTCGCGGGTGTCAGCGGGGCCGTGTTGACGATGAAGTCGGCCTCGCCGGCCAGCTTGTGCAGCTCGTCCGGAAGACCGACGTAGCTGACGAAGGC
>CAYQAF010000418.1:0-2666 GCA_964415375.1 uncultured Alcaligenaceae bacterium | reverse complement strand
TGGTCGCCGATGCGCTCGATCGACTTGGCGATGAACACTACCTCGAGCGCGGCGCCGATCGTCCGCGGGTCCTCCATCATGAAACTGATCAGCTGGCGCATGACCGCGTTGAAGGCGACGTCGATATCGTCATCCTCCTCGACCACCCTGGCCGCCGCGTTGATGTCGAGGCGCGCAAACGCATCGAGCGACTCGCGCAGCATCTTCTGCGTGCCGCCGGCCATCCGCACGACGTCGTGGTAGCGGATGCGGGTCAGCCGGTCGTTGCCGCGCACGGCAGCCGACTTGTAGGCGATCTTCTTCGCCTCGTCGCCGATGCGCTCGAGGTCGTTGACGATCTTCGTGACCATCATTATCAGGCGCAGGTCGACCGCCGTCGGCTGACGGCGAGCGATGACCTGCGTGCACTGCTGGTCGATCGTCACCTGCATCTGGTTGATCTCGCGCTCGTCGGCGCCGACCGCGTCGATCAGCCGGGAGTCCTCGTCCTCCCCGAGCGCCTCGATCGCACGCCCGACCTGGCGCTCGACGAGCCCTCCCATGGAGAGCACGCCGCTGCGGATCGCCTCCATTTCGGCGTCGAACTGCTTCGAGGTATGGTCGCTCATCGCTGTCTCCCGTGCCCGCCGGTCAGCCGAAGCGGCCGGTGATGTAGTCCTCGGTCTCCTTGCGGCGCGGCTTGAAGAAGATCGTGTCGGTCTTGTCGAACTCGATCAGCTCGCCGATGTACATGTAGGCAGTGTAGTCCGACACGCGCGCCGCCTGCTGCATGTTGTGCGTGACGATCACGATCGTGACCTTCTTCTTGAGCTCGGAGATCAGCTCCTCGATGCTCGCGGTGGCGATCGGGTCGAGCGCGGAGGTCGGCTCGTCGAAGAGCAAGATCTCCGGGTCGGTGGCGAGCGCGCGGGCGATGCACAGGCGCTGCTGCTGGCCGCCCGAGAGGTTCGAGCCCACCTCGTGCAGGCGGCTCTTCACCTCGTCCCACAGCGCCGCGCCGCGCAGCGACGTCTCGACCTTCTCGTCGAGCAGGTTCTTGTTGGATACGCCACGCACGCGCAGTCCGTAGGCGACGTTCTCGTAGATCGACTTGGGGAACGGGTTCGGCTTCTGGAACACCATGCTGACGCGCATCCGGACCTCGATCGGGTCGACGTCGTGCGCGAGCAGGTTGGTGTTGTCCGGGTGCAGCACGATGTCGCCCTCGTAGCGGTTGCCCGGGTAGAGGTCGTGCATGCGGTTGAAGCAGCGCAGATACGTCGACTTGCCGCAACCGGACGGTCCGATCAGCGCGGTGACGCAGTACTCGTGCACCGGCATCGTGATGCCGTTCAGCGCCTTGAAATTGTTGGCGTAGTAGAAGGACAGGTTGTGGCTCTCGGCCTTGAGCGGCGGCGCCGGCGCCTCGGAGGCGACGGGCGCGTTCGCGCCCGCCCGGGCGCTGCCGAGCATCGTGGCGTTGGTCGTGGTCTGGGTGCGGGCTTCCATCGGGGTCACCATTTGATGTTCTTGCGCAGGCGATAGCGCAGCCAGATCGCCAGGCCGTTCATCGCGAGCGTCATGAAGACGAGGATCGTGCCGGCGGCCGCGGCGTTGGCGTGGAACGCCTCGTCGGGACGGCTCGTCCAGTTGAACATCTGGATCGGCATCACCGTGAACGGCGCCTTCAGCCACTCGAAGGACAGGAACGGGAAGTCGGTCGTGACCGGCGAAGGCGGCAGGAAGGCGATGAAGGTGAGCGCGCCGATCGTGATGATCGGCGCGGTCTCGCCGATGGCGCGCGACATGCCGATGATCACGCCGGTCAGGATCCCGGGCAGCGAGTAGGGAATGATGTGGTCCTTCGTCGTCTGCCACTTGGTGGCGCCGACCGCGTACGCCCCTTCGCGGATCATTCCCGGGATGGAACGGATCGCCTCGCGGGTCGCGACGATCACGACCGGCAGGATCAGGAGCGCGAGCGTCAGGCCGGCCGTCTGGACGCTCTGGCCGAGGCCGAACGCGTAGACGAAGAGTCCCAGTGCGAGCAGGCCGTAGACGATCGACGGCACGCCGGCGAGGTTGGTGATGTTGATCTCGATGATGTCGGTGACCCAGTTCTTCGGGGCGTATTCCTCGAGGTAGACGCCCGCGGCGACGCCGAGGGGTACCGCCACCGCCGCGGTGACGAGCATCACCAGCACCGTGCCGACCCAGGCCGAGAGGATCCCCGCCTGGCCGGCGCGGCGCGACGGGAATTGCGTGAAGAACTCCGGCCGCAGCCGCGACCAGCCGTCGATCAGCATGTCGAGGAACAACGCGACGAAGGTGAGGAGGCCGATGCCGAGCGCGATGATGCCCAGCGCGACGAAGATCACGTCCCAGCGCTTGGCCTTGGCGATGAGCCCGCGGATCTCCTCCGGGGTCTGCGCGACGTAGCTCATGTCAGTAGGCCTCCCGGAAGCGCTTGCGCATCCACAACCCGATCAGGTTGAAGACGAGCGTCAGCAGGAACAGCGTGAGGCCGGCCGCGAAGATGGTCTGGTAGCCGACGGAGCCGTGCGGCAGGTCGCCGAGAGCCACCTGGACGATGAATGCGGTGATCGTGGCAGCGGGCTCGAGCGGGTTGAACGTCAGGTTGGGTTGCATGCCAGCGGCCACGGCGAGGATCATCGTCTCGCCGACGG
>CAYQAF010000417.1:0-2669 GCA_964415375.1 uncultured Alcaligenaceae bacterium | reverse complement strand
ATTCGGCGTGCGCCCCGCCTGGTATTCGCGCAGGAAGTGCGCGAACACGCGCTCGCGGTACTCCGCCGCGAAGTTGACCGCCTCGAGGTCGATGCCGATCACGTCGGCGACGCTCGCGGCGTCGACCAGGTCCTCTCGCGACGTGCAGTACGCCTCGGTGTCGTCGTCCTCCCAGTTCTTCATGAACACGCCGACCACGTCGTAGCCCTGCTCCTTCAGCAGCCACGCCGCAACCGACGAGTCGACGCCGCCGGACATGCCGACGATCACGCGCTCGCGTCGAGTCACGCCGGCCTCCTTGCAGGCTCGTGTCGTGCGCAAGGTCGCGTGTCGGCCGCGTATCCGTTCGCCCGGCGACGGGCCATTCGGGCCTGGGCTGCGCCCGCCGCGCTCACGGTAGCCCCGCCCCCGGCCCGATCACGTCCTGCACGAAGTCGAGCGGGAAGCGCCTCCCGGCGCGGTAGTCGTCGATGCAGCGGATCACGAGCGGGCTGCGGTGCTCGTCGCGACGCGCCGCGAGCTCGTCGTAGGTGAGCCACAGCGCATCGACGATGCCGTGGTCGAGCGGCTGCCCACGCGCGTACCCGAGCGGCCGCGCCGCGTAGGCGAAGCGCACGAAAGTCGCGCCGGTGTCGGGCGCTTCCCAACGGTAGACGCCGACCAGTGCGAACGGCTCGACGTGCCACGCGGACTCCTCGAGCGTCTCGCGCGCTGAGCCCTGCGCCGGCGTCTCGCCCGGCTCGAGATGACCCGCGGGCTGATTCAGGCGCAGCCCCGCCTTGGTCCGCTCGCGCACGAGCAGGAACGTGCCGTCGCGCTCGACGATCGCGGCGACGGTCACGGCGGGACGGACGATCGGCTCCTCGTGCATGTCACTATTCTGACAGGACGGCACACGCCGCCGTGGCGCACACGCGCGCGACTCGACTCGTGTCCGCGCCGAAACGACAAGACCCCCGGCTCGCGCCGAGGGTCTCCGTGGCTGTGGTTGCGTCCCCGCGATGGCGACATCGCGAAACGCGGCGAACCCGCGTTACTTGCGAGTGTGTTCCTTCGCGGCCCGGGCGTCGCCGGTCTTGGCGATCGCCACTGGGACCACAGCCTCCATCGCAGCCCTGTAGTCCGCCTTGTTCGCGTCGGTGAAGCCGGGCGCGTTGATCGTCGCTGCACCCTTGGGCTTGCCGGTCTCGATCGTGAACGCGACGGGCTTCACGTCCTTTGGCCAGCCGAAGTAGCTGTTGCCCCACGGCGACTGTACCGCGATCGAGCGGGCGCCCTTGCCGGGCGTCGCGGTGATCTTCTGGATGCCGGCGGCGACGACTTCGTTGACGCGGGGGCCGGCCACTTCGAGCAGCCCGGGCTGAACGGCCTTGACGGTCGTGGGCGCCGCGGCGGCGGCGGTGGCGGCCGCGCCCGTCCCTTGGGTAGCGGTCGTCCGGCCGGTGGGCGGCGGCGGGGCGGCAGGCGCCTTGGCGGCCGGAGCCGGGGCGGGAGTCGTGGCGGGTGCGGCAGTCTGGGCGAAGGCACTCGACGAGGCGGCGACGAGGCCGGCGACGAGCGTGGCGACGAGCTTGTTCATGGCAGTGGGTTTCCTGAGTGGTCTGCGTTGCGGGGGGGCCGGCCTGTGGCGCCTTGCATCACCCGCAATCCGGCACAATCACTGCGTCCGGACGCAAAGCTGCGACGCTCTCGGCATGCTCCGCACCCACAACGCCCCTGGTCGCTCGCGCGTTGACACGTCGCGGTCAGGCGGGCGGCGCGGGGTTGCCGAGGCCGATGTCCCGTTGCAGCCAGTCGCGGATCAGCGGCACGGTGATCGGCCGCCGCAGCGCGAGCGAATGCGCGTCGAGGGCAGCGAGCGTGCGCACCAGCGACGCCATGTCGCGCCGGCCGTGGGCGAGCAGGTACGCGATGACGTCGTCCGGCAACGTGAAGCCACGCTCGCGGGCATAGGCAGCGAGCGCCATCGGCTTCTCGGTGTCCGAGAGCGGGCGCACCTCGTAGACCAGGCCCCAGCCGAGACGGGTGCGCAGGTCGTCGCGCAAGGCGAGGCTCGCCGGCGGCGCCGCGGCGGTTGCCAGGAACCGTCCACCCTGCGCGGCAAGCGCGTTGAACAGCGTGAAGAGCTTCGCCTGCGCCGACGCGTCGGCGCGATCCACGTCGTCGATCGCGATCATTGCCGACGCCTCGGCGGTCGCGTCGCCGAGCGACGCGGGCGTGGCGACGTAAGACGCCGCGCGTCCGGCGGCACGCGCCGCGTCGACCGCTGCCTGCAACAGGTGCGACTTGCCGGCTCCCGGCGCGCCCCAGAGCATCACCACGGCCGCTGCGTCGCCGCCCGCGACGCTCGCGCAGCGCTTGAGCTTCGCCACCGCCTCGGCATTCGGGCCGGTGACGAAGTTCGCGAACGTCGGCGCCGCCGGTGGTGCGAGCGCGAAGGTGAGTTGCCGGGCCTCTTCAGTCATCGTAGAGCGGCGACGCCATGTACACGGCCTTGATCTGCCGAAGCCCGACCAGGAGCGCCGCCGACACCGGCAGCGCCAGCAGGACGCCGGCGAATCCGAACAGCTGTCCGAACGCGAGCAGCGCAAAGATCACCGCCAGCGGATGAAGGCCGATGCGGTCGCCGACGAGCCAGGGAATCAGCACGTAGTTCTCGACCAGCTGGC
>CAYQAF010000416.1:0-2670 GCA_964415375.1 uncultured Alcaligenaceae bacterium | reverse complement strand
AGTTGCCTGGCCTCGCGCTCGGGACCATCGTCCAGCAATGCGCCCTCGAATACGACGCGATACCTGTTCTCGGACATCCGGTTCACCTCCTTTGCGGTGACCGGCGCAAGCTTCGGACCACCCGGGGTGCGAAGCCGACGAACGGTCGCGGCTGGAGCCGGGTCGACGTGAGGCAAGGCAGCGCGAGGCCGCCCGCGGCGAATCAGGGCGCCAGCCGTTCCCGCAGCCAGGTGCCGTCCGGCTGCAGCGTGTAGCGCAGCCGGTCGTGCAGGCGGCTCTTGCGGCCCTGCCAGAACTCGAATGTGTCCGGGATCAGGCGATAGCCGCCCCAGTGCGGCGGGCGCGGCGGGTTGAGCAGGAACTTCGCGCCGAACCGGGCCGCCTCGGTCACGAGGACGACGCGCGAGGAGATCACCTGGCTCTGCGGCGAGGCCCACGCGCCGATGCGCGAGTCGAGCGGCCGCGTGCTGAAGTACGCGTCGGACTCCTCGTCGCTCGTCATCTCGACGCGGCCCTCGATGCGCACGACGCGCTCCATGTCGGCCCAGTAGAACTGCAGCGCCGCCTGCGGATGGACGGCGAGGTCCTGCCCCTTGCGGCTCCTGTAGTTGGTGTAGAAGACGAGGCCGCGCGCGTCGCAACCCTTCAGCAGCACGACGCGCGTCGACGGCCGGCCATCGGCGCCGACAGTGGCGAGCGTCATCGCCGTGGGCTCGGGCACTTCGGCCGCGATCGCCTCCTGCAGCCAGTGCTCGAACTGCTGCTGCGGGACGCTCGCCGAATGCGATTCGTCGAGCTCGGCGCGCTCGTAGCTCCTGCGCAGATGCGCGAGGTCCTTGGTGGCGGTCATCCGGAGCTCGAAATGAAACGCGAAATGGGGTCAGACCCCACTTTTCCTATCGGCGCGAAAGTAGGGTCAGACTCGACTTTCCCGCCAGCTGTCGTAGCACGAGACATCGTGGAAAGTCGAGTCTGACCCTACTTTCGCGATCGCTACGCGTCGCCGCGCGCGCGGGCGAGCGCGCCGAACACCGCCGCGAGGTCGGCGATCGGCGGCTGGCCGGGGGCCGAGGCGCCCTCGCCGACCGCGAACGACAGCGAGGAGCCGAACACGCCGCCGACCATGCGCGTCGTCACGCCCAGCGGGCCCATCGACATGCTGATCAGCGGGATGCGCGCCTTCGCGTCCGCCGTGGCGGTGGCGGCAAGCAACGTCAGCACGTCGGCACGATCGCGCGGCATCGTCGCGACCTTGGCGACGTTCGCACCCAGCCGGTCGGCTTCGAGGAAGCGCTCGACCAGGAGGTCGTGCCCCGGCGTGTAGCCGAAGTTGTGGTACGAAAGGATGAGGCGCGTGTTCTGCTCGCGCGTGCGCTCGCGCAGGCGGCGCACCAGTGGTGCCGGGTTCGACAGCTCGAAGTCGATGAAGTCGACGAGCCCCGCGCTCCCGACCGCGTCGTAGAGTCGCGTCACGCCCTCGGCGTCGAGCGATATCGGCTGGCCGCCCTCGTGCGCTGCGCGGCAGGTGAAGATGATCGGCGTCTCGCCCGCCGCGGCGCGCAAGGCCCGCCCGGATGCCAGCACCGCCGTGGTCTCGGCGATCTTCTCGAAGAAGTCGACGCGCCACTCGATCACGTCGGGATGCTTCGCAAGCACTGCCGCAGCTTCGGACGCTAGCCGGTCCGGCGTGCGCGCGACGAGCGGCGAGCAGATCAGCGGCGTCGGGCCACCCATGCGCCGCCCGCGGATGTCGAACACCTTCTCCTGCTGCATCTTGCTGCCCTCCGCATTTTCGGCACGCACCCGCGTGCCGCGCGACCGCTCATTCTAAGCGAGCGTCGCCGTGCGCCTCGCCGGCCGGCGCGCGGGGTCAGGACGAGGCGCGGCGCGCCGCCCGGTACTCGCCGAGAATGCGGTCGATGACCCCTGTGGTACGCGCGGCGGATTCCCCCGTGCTGGGGCACGCGCCGACGCCGTTCAGCTCGTCGACAAACGTCTGGATCAGCGGCTGGTGGACGTGCGGGGGGTCGCCGAGGTCGATCGACTCGCCGGCGCCACCGCGTTCGAGCTCGATCGGCACCGCGCGTGTCGTGGAAAAGCGCAGGCGGCCCTTTGTGCCGACGATCTCGTTCCACTCCTCGTCGCGGTCCGCCGCATAGCAAAATGCCCCGCTACCGTGGATGCCCGACGCGAAGCGCCAACCGGCCGTCACGACGTCCTCGGCGTCGTACGCGCCCGCGACGTTCGCGGCCAGCGCACGCACGTCACCGATCGGTCCGAACAGGAAGTCGAGGAAGTCGAGCGTGTGGCTCATCACGTCGACGAAGTAGCCGCCGCCCGAGCGGGTCGCGTCCGTGCGCCACGGCGGTGACGCCGGGGCCGCCTCGATGGCGGTGCGCAGCGGCTGGAAATGGCGGCATACAACCATTCGCACCTCGCCTACCGCTCCGCCGGCCACGAGGTCGCGCACCGCGAGGAAGCGCGGCAGCGCCCTGCGGTAGTAGGCCACGCGCAGCGGCACGCCCGCGGCCCCGCAGGCGGCAATCATCGCGTCGCATTCGCCGGCATCCAGCGCCATCGGCTTCTCGACCAGCACCGCCTTGCCGGCCTCCGCGCAGCGCAGCACGTAGTCCCTGTGCGTCGCGGGCGGCGTGGCGACGTAGACGGCGT
>CAYQAF010000415.1:0-2689 GCA_964415375.1 uncultured Alcaligenaceae bacterium | reverse complement strand
GCGGACCTCGCATGGATGGAGCGAATGGCGGGGTTCTCCTACGAGGAGAACGTCGGCGACGCCCGTGCGCTTGCGCACCTGCTGCAGGCGCTTGCGGCGCTGCCGAAGCCCACGATCGCGCGCGTCCACGGCCCCGCGTACGGGGGCGGCGTGGGTCTCGTTGCGTGCTGCGACATCGCCGTCGCCGCGATGCAGACGACCTTTGCGCTGTCCGAGGCGAAGCTCGGCCTGATCCCGGCGACGATCGGCCCCTACGTGATCGAGGCAATCGGCGCGCGCGCGGCGCGCCGCTACTTCCTCACCGCCGAGCGCTTCGACGCGGCCGAGGCCTACCGGATCGGGCTCGTGCACGACATCGTGCCTTCGCTCGAGGCGCTCGACGAGCGCGTCAACGAGCTGCTCGGCCACCTGATGCTCGCGGGGCCGCACGCGCAGGCGGCGGCCAAGGCGCTGGTGCGCGCGGTGGCCCACCGTCCGATCGACGAGCGGGTCGTCGCCGACACCGCGGAGCGCATCGCGACGATTCGCGCCACCGACGAGGCGCGCGAGGGCATCGCCGCGTTCCTCACGCGCCGCTCGCCGGCGTGGGTGCCGGAAGGCCTGCGCAAGAAGCGCAAGTAGTCGATGGACCCGCTCGCGACCTTCGACACCTGGGAGCTCGTCGCGCTCGCCGGTGCGCTCGGCTGGGCGAGCGGCATCCGTCTCTACGCCGTGCTGTTCATCGTCGGGGGCTTGGGCTACCTCGAGTGGATCCCGCTTCCCGGCGGTCTCTCGCTGCTCGCGCATCCGTACGTGCTGGTGGCGTCGTCGGCGATGTTCGCCGTCGAGTTCGTCGCCGACAAGGTGCCGGTGTTCGACTCGTTCTGGGACACGCTGCAGACCTTCGTGCGCATCCCCGCGGGCGCGGTGCTCGCCGCGAGCGTCTTCGGCGACGCCTCGGGTGCGACCGCGCTCGCCGCGGCGATCCTGGGTGGCACGCTGGCCGCCGGCAGTCACCTCGCGAAGACGGGCAGCCGCATCGCGATCAACACGTCACCGGAGCCGTTCTCCAACTGGGCGGCGTCGTTCGGCGAGGACCTTGCCGTCGGCGTCGTGCTCTGGCTCGCGTGGGAGCACCCGGTCGTCGCTTTGGTGGTGCTGGGGCTTCTCGTCCTGTTCATGCTCTGGCTGATCCCGAAGGTCTGGCGCTTCCTCGCCCGGCTGTTCCGGCGGCTCTCCGACCCATTCGGCAGCGACCCCGGGGCGCCGCAGGCGCCGAAGCCATGAGCTTTTTCCCGACATGTTCCGCAAGATCCTGATCGCCAACCGCGGCGAGATCGCCGTCCGCGTCGCGCGCACCGCGCGCCGGCTGGGCGTCGCCACGGTTGCCGTCTACTCCGATGCGGACGCGCGAGCGCTGCACGTCGAGGCCTGCGACGAGGCGTACCGGCTGGGGCCCCCGGCGCCGCGCGAGAGCTACCTCAACGGCGAGCGCATCCTCGCGATCGCGAAGGCCTGTGGCGCGCAGGCGATCCACCCCGGCTACGGCTTCCTGTCCGAGAACGAGGGCTTCGCCGCGGCGTGCGCCCGCGAGGGCGTCGTGTTCATCGGACCACCGCCGTCCGCGATCGCGGCGATGGGCTCGAAGTCCGCCGCCAAGGCGATCATGGGCAAGGCCCGTGTGCCGCTGGTGCCCGGCTACCACGGCGACGATCAGAATCCGGCGCGGCTCGCGCGCGAGGCCGCGAAGATCGGCTATCCCGTGCTGGTCAAGGCGACCGCCGGCGGCGGCGGCAAGGGCATGCGGATCGTCCACGCGGCGAGCGAGTTCGAGCCGGCGCTCGCCTCGGCCCGGCGCGAGGCGAAGGCCTCCTTCGGCGACGACCGCGTGCTGGTCGAGAAGTACCTGACCTCGCCGCGGCACATCGAGATCCAGGTGTTCGCCGATACCCACGGCAACGCGGTGTACCTGTTCGAGCGCGACTGCTCGGTGCAGCGCCGCCACCAGAAGGTGCTCGAGGAGGCGCCGGCGCCGGGCATGACGGTGGAGCGTCGCCGCGCGATGGGCGAGGCCGCGGTCGCCGCGGCGCAGGCGATCGGCTACGTCGGTGCGGGCACGGTGGAGTTCATCGCCGAGCAGGACGGCACGTTCTTCTTCATGGAGATGAACACGCGGCTGCAGGTCGAGCATCCGGTGACCGAGATGGTCACCGGACAGGACCTCGTCGAATGGCAGTTGCGGGTCGCTGCAGGCGAGCCGCTGCCGTTTGCGCAGGAGGCGCTCACGCTCTCGGGCCACGCGATCGAGGCGCGGCTCTACGCCGAGGACCCGGACCGCGGCTTCCTGCCCTCGATCGGCACGATCCGGCACTGGCGCATGCCGGCGACGGGCCCGCGCGTGCGCGTCGACACCGGCTTTCGCGCAGGCGACGAGGTGAGCCCATACTACGACCCGATGCTCGCCAAGCTCATCGTGTGGGGCGAGGATCGCGACGCGGCCTGCGGCGCGCTGTCGGCGGCGCTCGGCGAGTGCGAGATCGCCGGCGTGGCGACCAACGTCGGGTTGCTCGAGCGGGTGGTCGCGCACGAGGCCTTCGCGAGCGGTCGCGTCGACACCGGGCTGATCGACAAGCACCGCGACGAACTCTTCCCGCCGCCGGGCGACGTGCCGGAGCGTGTGCTGGTCGCCGCGGCACTCGCCGAGTTCGAG
>CAYQAF010000414.1:0-2699 GCA_964415375.1 uncultured Alcaligenaceae bacterium | reverse complement strand
GCCTGGGCGCAGCCGGCGCCGCCGCCGCCGCCGCTTCCCGCCGAGGGCGCCGTGCCGCCGCCGCCACCGCTCGTCACCGACCCGGATCTCGAGCCGCAGGTGACGATCATCCGCCGCGACACCGAGACGCTCGAGGAAGTACGCATCGGCGGGGAACTCAAGTTCGTCAAGGTCACGCCGCGTACCGGCGTGCCCTATTATCTCGTCCCCGATCCGAACGGACAGCAGTTCATCCGGCGCGACAGCCTCGACATCTCGATCAAGGTGCCGCTCTGGGTGCTGCTGTCGTGGTGAGCTGAAGTCCGCGAGAACTCCCCGGTCGTCCGCACTGCCAAAGTGGCGGGCGTTTCCAGATGTCGGTCTACACCACGGTTTCGGCGCAAGACTTGGATGCGTGGCTCGCCCGCTACGCCGTGGGCACGCTCGCCGAACTGGCGCCGATCGCCTCCGGCATCGAGAACACCAACTACTTCGTCACCACCACCAGGGGACGGTACGTGCTCACGCTCTACGAGCGCCTCCCCGCCGAGGACCTGCCGTTCTACCTCAACCTGATGGCGCACCTCGCGAGGAACGGCTGCGAGGTTCCCGCGCCGGAGCCCGACCGCACCGGCGCGCTGTTCTCGATCCTGAACGGCAAGCCGGCAGGGCTCGTCCAGCGCGTCGACGGTGCACCGGTCACGTCGCCGGACGTGCGGCACTGTCTCGCTGTCGGAGCGTCGCTCGGCCGGCTGCACGTCGCCTCGCAGAGTTACCGCGCGCGGCTCACCAACCGCCGCGGTCCCGCGTGGTGGCGGCAGGCGGCGCGCGCCGTGCGACCCTTCCTCACCGCGGACCAGAACGCGACGATCGAGGCCGAGCTCGCGTGCCAGCAGGGATGGGGCAGGCTCAAGTTGCCGAAGGGCGCCATCCACGCGGACCTGTTCGTGGACAACGTGCTCTTCGCCGGCGATCGCGTTGCGGGCATCATCGACTTCGGCTTCGCCGCGACCGACTTCCTCGCCTACGACGTCGCGATCGCCGTCAACGACTGGTGCGACGCGGCGGGTGCGCTCGATGCGGAGCTTGCCGCCGCGTTCCTCGCCGGCTACCACGCGGTGCGTCCGCTCACCGACGACGAGCGCGAGCAGTGGCCGGGTTTGCTGCGCGCGGCCGCGCTGCGCTTCTGGCTGTCGCGGCTCTACGACCTGTACCTGCCGCGTCCCGGCGAGCTCACCCACGCGCACGACCCGGCGCGGTTCGAGCGCTTGCTCCGCGACCGCGCCGCAGCAACGCCGCGAATGCCCGAGTTGCCGTGCTGACCGACCGGGTGCGGGGCCGCAGCGCCCTCGCTGCCACATGACGGCGCCTGCGCGCACCGTGGACGTCGTGTTCACGCGCCACCCCGCGCGGCGCGGCTTCGCCTGGCTCCTCGAATCCTGGGCCATGTTCTCGCGCGCCCGGATGCCGTGGCTCGTGCTCATCTCGATCTACTACGTCATCCTGTTGCTGGTAAACGTCGTGCCGATCGTCGGGCAGCTGGTGTGGCCGCTCTTGAAACCCGTGTTCGCCGTGGGCCTGCTGGCCGCAGCGTGGGCACAGGAGCGCGGCGGCACGCCCGGTCCCGCCGATCTCTTCAAGGGTTTCAAGGCCAACGTGCGCGCACTGCTGCCCCTCGGCATCGTGTTCATCGCCGGCGTGGCGCTCGCGGCGCTCTCCACGTCGCTCGTCGACGGCGGCATGTTCCTCGGGCTCGTCGCCGGCGACGAGTCGCCGTCGCTCGAGACGCTGTCGAACTCGCGGCTGCAGGCGGGGCTCCTGTTCGGCGCGCTGGTCGCGCTCCCGGTGACGCTCGCGCTGTGGTTCGCGCCGGCGCTGGTCGTGTTCCAGGACGTCGGTCCGGGCGTGGCGCTCGGCGCGAGCCTGCGCGCGGCGCTCGCCAACTGGCGGCCGCTGGTGGTGTACGCGGCCGGCGTGCTGACCTTCGGTGTCCTGCTGCCGCTCCTCGCCGGCCAGATGCTGCTGATGCTGTTGCCGAGCGAGACGATGCTGGCAGTGGTCCGCTTCGTGCTGCTCGCCTATGGTCTCATGTTCGCGGCGACGCTCCACGTGTCCGATTACGTGAGCTACCGCGACGTGTTCCACAGCGGCGAGACTCTCGCGCCGACCACTCCCGGCGCACCGCGGTAGCCGATGCACGACGGGCGGCCGCCGCGGAGTCCGATCGCGCGGCTCTTCCCGGGCCTCGCGCAGCTTGCCGATGGGCGCGACGCCGCGCCCGGTCGCGACATTGCCGCCGGTGCAGCCGTCGCGATCGTGATGATCCCGTCGGTGCTCGCGTACTCCGAGCTGCTCGGCGTCGCTCCCGAGCTCGGACTGTACTCGGCGCTCGGTGCGATGGCCGGCTACGCGGTCTTCGCGAGCTCGCGCAAGTGCATCGTCGGACCGGACACCACGGTGGCACTGCTTGCCGCGAGCGCCATTGCGCCGCTCGCGGCCGGTGACCCGGTGCGGGCCGCTGCGCTCGCGGCGGCGCTCGCGATGATGTCGGGCGCACTGCTGGTGATCGCGTCCCGCTTCGACCTGGGCTCGGCCGCCGACCTTCTCTCCAAGCCCGTGCTCGTCGGCTATGCGAACGGCGCCGCGCTGATTCTCGTCGCCTCGCAACTGTCGTCGCTGCTCGGTGTGCCTATCGCAGGCGAAGGCTTCTTCCGCAAGCT
>CAYQAF010000413.1:0-2705 GCA_964415375.1 uncultured Alcaligenaceae bacterium | reverse complement strand
GGTCCGTCTGCGCAGCGCCGGCGTTCAGAACGTCGCGCGCGCCGCGTTGATGGCGAGCAGGACCAGCGCCAGCGTCGACAGATTGAACAACGCGAACCGCACCGAAACGCGGTTCCACACCGACTGCACGATGCTGTGCACGATCCGCAGGCCGACGTAGGCCCAGGCGAGCGTGAGGTTGATGCCGTCCCCCGCGCCGGTCACGCCCAGGATGATCACGGTGGCGTAGAACAGCGTGGGCTGTTCCATCAGGTGCGTGTAGTTGTGCGCCTTCCAGTTCACCTTGTCCGGGATCACGCCTTCCAGGTTCACGCCGCGTGCGCCGACGACTGTACCGAGGTCGACTCCGGCCTTGGCCATCGCGGGCAAGCGCGTGACCGCGAGCCACGCGAGCATCAGCAGCGACCACAGCACCAGAGCGATGGCGGGGGCGAAGATCGGGCTTTGGATCGACATCGACGGTTCCTCCAGTCAGGTTTCAGCCGGCCCCGCCCGGCAGCACGTAGCCGTAGCTGCTGCCCACTCCGAGCGGGATCCCGAGCCCCCAGAACGCCAGCAGCAGCGCGGTCCAGGTGACGAGCAGCGTGACCGAGTACGGCAGCATCAGCGCGACCAGCGTGCCGATGCCGGAGTCCTTCACGTAGCGGCGGCAGAACACCACGATCAGCGGGAAGTACGGCATGAGCGGCGTGATGATGTTGGTCGAGCTGTCGCCGACCCGATAGGCCGCCTGCGTGAGGTCGGGCGACACGCCGAGTTGCATCAGCATCGGCACCAGGATCGTGCCGATGAGCGCCCACTTGGCCGAGGCCGAGCCCACCAGCAGGTTGACGAAGCCGCTCAGCAGCACGATGCCGGCGAGCGTCACGCCGAGCGGCATCGCCAGCTCGCGCAGTGCATTGGCGCCCTTGATGGCGAGCAACGCACCGAGGTTCGACTGGCCGAAGGCGAAGATGAACTGGGCACAGAAGAAGGCCATGACGATGTAGTAGCCCATGCCCGACATGGACTTCGCCATGCCGGCGACGACGTCGCGGTGGGTCTTCACGCTGCCCGAGGCCACGCCATACACGATGCCCGGGATCAGGAACGTGACGAAGATGATGGGCACGATCGACTGCATCAATGGTGCGGCCGAGACCAGCAGTGCGCGTCGCCCGTCCTCGCTTGGTGGCGCGGCCCAGGGCGTATCCGCGGGCAGCAGCGTCAGCAGCAACGCAACCACCGCGAGCGCGCCCGCAAGCCCGCCCCACAGCAGCCCGCGCCGCTCGTGTGAGGCGAGCGGCTCCTGGGTCGGCAGCTCGGCTGGGTCCGCGTCCACCCGCGTGGCGCGCAGGCGCGGCTCGATCACGAGGTCGGTCAACACCCAGCCCACGACGATGATCAACGCGGAGGAGACCGTCGTGAACACGAAATTGTTGAGCGGGTTCACGACCACCGTCGGGTCCACGAGCTGCGCTGCGGTCTGCGAGAGGCCCGAAAGCAACGGGTCGAGACTCGAGGGCACGCCGAGCGTGGCGCTGAACCCGCCCGACACGCCTGCGAACGCCGCCGCGATGCCGGCGAGCGGATGCCGACCCGCGGCGTAGAAGATCACCGCCCCGAGCGGGATCACCAGCACGTAGCCGGCGTCCACCGCGACGTGGCTCAGGATGCCTACGGCGATCAGCGCCGGCGTCAGCAGCACGCGCGGCGTGACCGACATCGCGGCGCGCAGCACGGCGCTGATGAATCCCGTGTGTTCGGCCACGCCGAGCCCGAGCATCGCCACCAGCACCACGCCGAGCGGCGGGAAGCTCGTGAAGGTACCGACCATCTTCGACATGAAGCTCGTCAGCGCTGCACCGGCCAGCTGGTTGTTGACCTGCAGCGGCTGCCCGGTGCGCGGGTCGATCTCCGTGAAGCTGACGCCCGACAGCCACCAACTCACGAGCCAGGCCGCGACCATCAGCAGCAGGAACAGCACGACGGGATCCGGCAGCTTGTTGCCGACGCGCTCGATGAGATCGAGCGAGCGGGCGATCCAGCCACGGGGTGCAGCGGCCGGGGCGACGGTCTGGGTCATGCGTGAGTCCTGTGCGGTCCATCGGGCACAGCGACCCACGGGGGCCGCAGCGGGGCGATCCTAGCAGCTTAGGACTGGTCGAGGCGCCACGGCGGGTTGAGGCGATTCACGCCCGCGTCATAGAGGCGGATCTGGTGTCCGTCCGGATCGCGCAACCGCGCCTCGCGCCACAGGTACGACATGTCCGTCGGGGGCTGCTCGAAGCGGAGCCCGTCGCACTCGAGCCGCGCCCAGACCGCGTCGAGGTCGAGGCACTCGAAGTACAGTTGCACGCGAGACGGCTGCGCGGCTTCGCCCGTCACCTCGAGGGACAGGGTCTCGTCACCGTCTGGAAACACCAGTCGCGCGTAGCGTGGCTCCGCGAGCACGATGGGCCGCAGTCCGAGCTTCTCGTAGAACCGCAGCGACGCATCGAGGTTCGAGACGATCAGGGTGACGTGGTTGAGTCGCAAGTAACGGAACTACTCCACCGTCACCGACTTCGCCAGGTTCCTGGGCTGGTCAACGTCCGTGCCCTTGAGGATCGCGCAGTGGTACGCGAGCAACTGCAACGGGATCGTGTAGACGGCCGGCGCCTGGAAGTAGGTGACGTGCCGCGGCATCTCGATCACGTGCACGCCGTCGGAGGGTTCGAAACCCG
>CAYQAF010000412.1:0-2707 GCA_964415375.1 uncultured Alcaligenaceae bacterium | reverse complement strand
CGCGTGCATGCCGAGGGGCGGGGTGGCGCGCGGCGTCTCGGGTTTGGCATCTTCGTCCCACACAAGGCGATCGCGACGTTCGCATAGCGCACGCACGTGGTCGCGCGACATTCTTCGCAGGAGAAGGCAATGAGCTACACGGTGCAAGGGGAAACGCTGGCGTGCGACGACCTGGGCTATCTGCTCGAGGCAGACTATCGCGACGAGACCACCGAAGTGATCGCGGCTGCGGACGGCATCGTGCTGACCGAGGCGCACTGGGAGGTGATCCGGTTCCTGCGCGACGACTACCAGGCGAACGGGCACTCGCCGAATTTTCGCAACATGCTCAAGGGCTTCCAGGCCATCCGCCCGGAGGCCGACAGCAAATACCTGTACGACCTCTTCCCCATGGGACCGGCGAAGCAGGGTGCGAAGATCGCCGGATTGCCGCAGCCCCATGGGAAGGGCGGATACTGATGCCGGCGGCCGGTGGGCCGCGGCAGGAGGCGCGATGACGACGGAGACCAAGCTACCCCAACCCACGGCGACTCTGGACATGCGGGGGACGAGCTGCCCGGCGCCGCTGCTCGGTGCGAAGAAGCTCGTCGACGACCTGAAGCAAGGCCAGGTACTGAAGCTGCTCTCGGATTGTCCCGGCACGCACGCTGACCTGATCGCCTGGGCGAAGTACACCGACAACCACATCGCGCGCACCGAGCGCTGCGCCGACGGCGGCCACGCCTACTACATCGAGCGCGGCCGCGTACGGCACCCGTCGACCCACGCCGTGCTGGACCTTCGCGGCATATCGTGCCCCGGGCCGATCGTCGAGGCGAAGAAGCTCCTGAACGGTATGCGCGCCGGCGAGACGCTGAAGCTGGTCAGCAACTGCCCGGGCATCTCGGGCGACGTCGAGGACTGGGTGAAGGCGACCGGCCTCACGCTCCGGGGCGTCGAGGAAGTGGGCGCCGGCGAGTACGAGTTCTACATCGCGAAGTGACGAGCGGGTTGCGCGCGCATGCGCATCAAGAGCCACTGGTTCAAGCCGGGAACGGAAAAGGGCGCCACGGAGATCGCGGGCGCCGCAGGTTTCATCGTCTTCCGGATCGCGCAGAACGCGCTCAAGCACATGCGTGGCGCGGGCTACGAGCTGCCCCCGGGCGCGCCGTACTTCGCCTTCCTGGCCGAGTTCCTGGCGTTCCTCACGCTCTGCGCCGACCGGATCGCGCACGCACGTGGCGACGAGGCCTGGCGCGTCGAGTTCACGACCGCGATGGCCAACAAGGTCGGCGGGTACCTCGCAGACAACCAGGCCGACCTGCTGGGCGGCGATTCGCCGGAAGGCTACAAGAAGCGGTTCATCGCGCTGGTCAACGAGCGTTCCGCCGACTACGCCGGGTTCCGGTGGACCGACGAGGGCCCCGAGTACGGCTTCGTCCGCTGTTTCGGGCATTGCGTCGCCGAAACCATGCAGGCGCACGACCAGACGTGGGCGATCTCGCAGGTCATCGAATGCGAGGCCCCGGAAGCGGTGGACCTGATGCGCGGCGCGATGGCGGGACTGCTGGATCCGGCGCCGCGGCGACGGCCGCGGGGACGGGCCGGGGCGCGAGGCGAATAGCGCCATGGCAGCGTTGCGCACGTCGCCATCACTCGTGACCGGACCGTTCGACCTCGACGACGATCGCACCTACCGTGCGTGGCGCGAGCGCAAGCTCGGCGAGTACCCGGACGGGCTGGCCGGCCTGACCGTCGAGGTCGGCGATCCGCGGGCGCTCTCGCCCTCCGAGCGCGGCGCGATCCTCGACCGCTGCCGGACGGCGAACATGGTCGTCTACGCGAGCGGCGTTCGGGGCGCGGACAAGGGGATTCCCCGCCGGCTCGGTGCCCAGTTCGGACTCGCGAGCCTCGATCGCAACTGGCTTGCCGACGACGACGGCGTGAGCCAGGTCACGGTCGCTGGCGAGTCCGGGCGCGGTGACTTCATTCCCTACACGAACCGCCCGATCCGCTGGCACACCGACGGCTACTACAATCCGCCGCAACGCCGCATCCGGGCGATGGTCCTGCACTGCGTCGAGAATGCGGCGGAGGGTGGCGAGAACGCGCTGCTCGACCCCGAGATCGCCTATCTGCTGTTGCGCGACACGGACCCGGCGCACGTCCGCGCGCTGATGCGGGAGGACGCGATGACGATCCCCGAACGTACCGACGCCGACGGCGTCGCGAGGCCGGCGCAGGGCGGTCCCGTCTTCTCGGTCGACCCGTCGAGCGGCCACCTGCACATGCGCTACACGGCGCGCACGCGCAGCATCGAGTGGAACCCCGACCCGGGCGTGCGCGCTGCGGTGGCGGCGCTCGAGCGCGTGCTCGACACGCCGTCGCCGTGGATCCACCGGCTGACGCTCGCTCCCGGCATGGGGATCCTCTGCAACAACGTGCTGCACGACCGTTCCGGATTCACCGATGATCCGGTGCGGCCGCGGCTCATCCTGCGCGCCCGCTATCACGAACGCATCGAGGACCGGATGGTCGCGGCCGGAACGGTGACCGACGCGATGGCTCGCCCCGGAACACCGCGCGCGTGACGCGCAGATGAGCCCGAAGGGCCGCCCCGAGGGCGAATTCGCCCCGAAGCGCGTTAGCGCGGAGGGTAGTCCAGTGAACGCGGCGGACCCGGCATGGAGGAGGGATGACCCAATGGCTGACGCTGTCGCGGGCGGCG
>CAYQAF010000411.1:0-2711 GCA_964415375.1 uncultured Alcaligenaceae bacterium | reverse complement strand
CGCCCGCACAATCGTCGCGCCCGTCGAGCTCCCGGTCGGGGTGTTGACGGCACTCCTCGGCGTTCCCGCATTCCTGTTCCTGCTGCGACAGCGATGAGCGACACGCCTCCCCTGCTCGAAGCGCGCAACCTCGCCATCGCTGCCGGCGGGCGGACGCTGTGCAGCGGACTCGCGTTCGAGGTACGCGCAGGTGAATGCTGGGCGGTCGTCGGCCCGAATGGCGCGGGCAAGACCACGTTGCTGCGCACGCTGGCCGGCCTCGCGCCCCCCGCAGGCGGCAGCGTGCACTATGGCGGCACCGATGCCGCCGCGCTCGACGTCCGTGCGCGGGCACGCCATCGTGCCTTCCTGCCCCAGGACTCGATCGACGCGTTCCCTGCCACGGTGCTCGAGACGGTGCTGATCGGCCGCCACCCGCACCTGTCGCGGTTTGCGTGGGAGCGTGCCGACGACGTCGCGCGCGCGCAGGCGGCGCTGTCGCACTTCGGCCTGCAGGGCCTTGCCGGGCGCGACGTACGCACGCTCTCCGGCGGCGAGCGGCGGCGCGTCGCGCTCGCGGCGCTCCTCGTGCAAGACGCGCCGCTCGCGCTTCTCGACGAGCCGTCGTCGCACCTCGACATCGCGCAGCAGGCGGCTGCGCTCTCGCTGTTCGTGCAGCTCGCCCGCGAGCGGCGCGGCGCGCTGGTGATGGTGCTGCACGACCTGCACCTGGCGACGCGCTTCTGCGACCACGCGATCGCCATCGGCGGCGGGCAGGCGCACGCAGGGCGCGTCGAGGAGATCCTCACCGAGGACGCGCTGTCCGCACTCTACGGGAGGCCGCTCGCGCGGCTTGCGTCCGGCACGCTGTCGACGTTCGTGCCGCGTTAGGTCAGGGCCCGGGCACCCGCCGCGCGTGCGCCGCTGGCCGCGCGCGATCGATCGCCGCGCACAGCGCGGCCACGCCTTCTGCAAAGCGCGGGCCGGGCCGATGCAGCCGGTCGGCGTCCACGACGTGGAGCTGCCGGTTGCGCACCGCCGGCACGCCGGTCCAGCGCGACCAGGCGTCGAGCCACGCCGGCCGCGTGGCGCCGTCGACGCCGGCGACGATTGCCTGCGGCCGCGCCGCGATCACCGCCTCCACCGACACCTGCGGTGCCGGCAACCCGAGCGAGGCGAACACGTTTTCGCCGCCGCACGCAGCGATCGCCTGGCTGATCAGGTGCCGGCCGCCGATCGTGTAGGTCGGCTCGCCCCAGATCTGGTAGAAGACGCGCACCTTCGCGCGATCGGCGGCCCCCGCCGTGGCGCCCGCCACCTGTTCCCGGAATCGTTGTGCGGCAGTCGCGGCCGCCGGCGCGGTCCCGGCGAGCGCGCCGAGCCGCTCGATGTCGGCGGCAATGCCGTCGATCGTGTGCGGATCGGTGGTGAACACTGCGATCCCCCGCGCGGCGAGCTTGCCGACCTGTGCCGGCGTCGTGTACGGCCACGTGACGACGAGGTCGGGCCGCATCGCGACGATCCGCTCGACGTCGATCGCGTGAACGTCGCCCACCACCGGCAGCGCTCGCGCTTCCGGCGGGTGGTTCGAGCCCTTGACCACGCCGACGACCCGCTCGCCCGCCCCTGCCGCATGGAGAAGCTCGGTCGCGTGCGGGGCGAGACTGACGATGCGCCGCGCCGGCGCCGGGAGCACGATCGCGGCCCCGGCGTCGTCGACGACGCGGATCTCGCCGTGCGCTACCTGCGCCGAGGCGAGCAGCAGCGCGCACAGCAACACGCGCGTCACGGCTGCCAGCGCACCCCGACGAACGCGCGCGCGCCGCCGGTCGCGAAGCCGTAGGCGAGCGCGTAGTCCTTGTCGAACGCGTTGTCCGCGCGCGCGAGCAGCGTCACGCCACGACCGACCGGCCACTCGACGGCCACGTTGACGATCGCATAGCCGCCGAGCCGGCGGGTGTTCTCGGCATCGTCGTAGCGGTACGACGAGGCGATCAACTCGACGACGAGCTGCGCCGGTCCCACCCTCTGCGCGACGACGAGCGAACCGTGCCGCTGCGCGCGCCGCGGCAGCAGGCGCCCCGTGACGTCGTCCTCCGGCTGCTGCAGGTCGACCGAGGCCCGCATCGACGTGCCCCGCCACGCCGCGTCGCCGGCAAGCGTCACGCCCGCGAGCGTCGCGCGGGCGATGTTGCGGGGCGCGCAGTTGAACGCGTCGTCGCACTGGAACACGATCAGCTGGTCGACCTTGTTGTACCAGGCGACCGCACGCGCGCCCGTCCGCCACTCGCCGAGCTGCCCCGACCAGTGGATGCTGCCCTCGACGTTGCGCGCGGTCTCCGGCTCGAGGTCCGGGTTCGAGAAGCCGGGGTAGTAGAGGTCGTTGAACGACGGCGCCTTGAACGCCGTGCCGTAGCTCGCCGTGACGCGCCACTGCGGCGCGAGGCGATAGCCCCACGCGATCGCGCCCGTCGTCTGCCCGCCGTACTGGGTCGACCGGTCGTAGCGGAGATTCGCCTGCAGCGTGTGGTCGCTCCGCGCGAACTGCAGGATGCCGACGACGGCGTTGGTGTCCCGCCGCGTGACTGCAAACCCCGCCTCCTCGTCGATGCGCTCCTCGCGCCGCTCGACCGCGAGGGTCGCGGTGCCCTGCGGCAGCGCGAGCTCGTTCTGCCACCCGTACTGGCGCTCACGGGTGCGGAAGGGGTAGTCACCGAACGCGGTGCTCGACA
>CAYQAF010000410.1:0-2717 GCA_964415375.1 uncultured Alcaligenaceae bacterium | reverse complement strand
TGGCCTCACTGCCGGCGGCAGCCCAGGGCAGCGACGACTGGCGCTTCGGCGTGCAACTCTACGGTTACTTTCCCTCGCTCAGCGGCGAGTCCAACTTCCCCGGCACAGGGACGTCGCCGGACGTGACGGTGGACGTCGACAAGATCATCGACAACATCAAGTTCGTGATGATGGGGTCGTTCGAGGCGAAGAAGGGTCGCTGGGGCGGCTTCACGGACCTGATGTATCTGGACGTGGGCTCGAACAAGTCCGGTACGCGCGACCTCTCGATCGGCGGCATCGAGGTCCCGGGCACGGCCAGCGCCAGCGTCAACTACGACCTCAAGGGTTGGATCTGGACGATCGCGGGCGAGTACGCGCTGGTGTCGCAACCGGGCATGACGATGGACGTCTTCGCCGGCGCGCGCATGGTCGACCTCGAGCAGGACATCAACTGGGGACTGGAAGGCAACATCGGCGGGATCCCCGCACCGGGCCGCACGGGCGAGTCGAGCGTCGGCCGCACCAACTGGGACGGCATCGTCGGAGTCAAGGGTCGTTGGCACTTCGGCAACGACAACCGCTGGTTCGTGCCCTACTATGTCGACGTTGGCACGGGCGAATCGGACCTCACGTGGCAGGCGATGGCCGGCATCGGCTACTCCTGGAAGCACTGGGACGTGGCGGCGGCGTGGCGCTACCTCGACTACGACATGGGTTCGGGCCGACCGTTCTCCGAGCTGAGCCTCAACGGTCCGCAGTTGGCCGTGGCATACCGCTGGTAGCCGGACAGGTCGGCATCCATCCGGGGCGGCCGCCGGACGCCCGCCCGACGCACACGAGGAACGACATGCAATCGACACTTCGCAACACTTTCCGCGCCGCGGGCCTCGCGGCGCTCCTGACGCTGGCGGCGGCGACCGTGGCCTCCGCGCAGCCGGCCGGCATCGACCCCCAGGCCACGAAGCTGCTCAGGGCCTCGACCGATTTCCTGGCGAGCCAGCAGCGCTTCAGCGTCGAGAGCCGCAATACGCTCGAGGTCGTGCTCACGTCGGGGCAGAAGATCCAGTTCGGCCACGCGGCGCGGATGTGGGTGCAGCGGCCGAACAAGCTGCGCGCGGACCGCACCGGCGACCTGGTCGAGCAGTCGTTCTACTACGACGGCAAGTCGCTCACGCTGCTGAACCCGGGCGACAAGTACTTCGCGACGGTGGCAGCGCCCGGCACGCTGGAGGAAATGCTCGACATGGCGCGCACCAAGCTCGACATCATCGCGCCGGCCGGAGACCTGATCTACAAGAACGCCTACGACATCCTGATGACGGACGTGACGCAAGGGTTCGTCGTCGGCAAGGGCGTCGTCGAAGGCGTGCTCTGCGACCACCTGGCATTCCGCGCGCCGCACGTCGACTGGCAGATCTGGATCCAGGAGGGCAAGGAGCCGCTGCCGCGCAAGCTGGTGATCACGACGCGCGACCAGCCCAACGCCCCGCAGTTCTCGGTCGTCGCCACGAAGTGGAACCTGAAGCCGGTGTTCACGCCGCAGACGTTCGCCTTCAGGGCGCCGAGCGGCGCGAGGCAGGTCGAGTTCCTGCCGCTCGCGAAGCGCTAGGCCGACCGGAAATCGAGGGAGTCCGACATGAACGTGCGCAATACTCTCAAGGCCGCAGCGGTCGCCCTGTCGCTGCCCCTGCTCCTGCTCGCCGACATTTCGCCGGAGGCGCCATTCGGCCTGACGCTCGGGCGTGAGGCCACTGCGATCGTCGGCCGGCCCGCGACGCCGATGTCCTATGCGGGCGTGGCGCGGCGGACGACCGCCCGCGTCGTGACCACGGAGGCGGTCGTGGTGTCGTCCGCGGCCGCCGCGTCGACCGCCGCGGCTACGTCCGCGGCGGCGGCGCAGCAGCAGGCGGTCGCGCAACAGCAGGCCGCGACGGCGCAGCAGCAGGCGGCGGTCGCGCAACAACAGGCGGCGGTCGCCCAGCAACAGGCACAGGCCGCCGGCTCGCCCGCCATCGGCACCGTCGTGCCGGCGCTGCCCGCGGGATGCGCGGCCGTCGCGAAGGGCGGCGTCGAGTACTACCGGTGCGGCACCGTCTATTACCGCGCGGCGTTCCAGGGCAACAACCTCGTCTACATCACCGTGGCGCAGCCGTGATCCGCAACGACGCGCATCGCATGAACAAGGGTTCCCTTCGCGCCGCGCTAGGCGTCGCTGTCGTCGCGACGCTGGCGAGCGTGTCTCAACAAGCGCACGCGCGTGACCCCGGCCTCAATCAGCCGGGAAGAGCGGGCAACGTGGTGGCGCCAGCCGCCCGGGCCGCGACGCCCGGCGTCGGGGCTCCAGGCGTCGGCGTACGCGACCCCGGTATCAACCAGCCCGGCGCGATCGGCAACCGCGGCGTCGCAGGGCCCGGCGTGGGGGCGCCTGGCGTCGGGGTGGTGGATCCCGGGCTCAACCAGCCTGGTGTTGTCGGCAATGTCGGCGGTGTCGCGCGGCGTTCGGTCAGGCTATAGCAGCGGCCGCATCCCCAAGGTCACGATCGACGTGAAATAGATGGCGCGCCAGGATCCGTCCTTGTCGGACCACGGAGGCGGCGCATCGTGAGCCCCACGATCATCGGCGTCGTCGTCTTCGTGTGCACCTTTGGCGGCGTGCTGGCCGGCATGCGGCTCGGACGGGCGATACCCGAGGAGCACCTCAAGGGCGAGTCCAAGGAGAGCATCCGGACGGGGAT
>CAYQAF010000409.1:0-2732 GCA_964415375.1 uncultured Alcaligenaceae bacterium | reverse complement strand
GCGCGGCTTGCACACGGACTCGCCGATGACCTGCTGACGACGCTGTGCCTCGCGAGCGGTGCGCCGCTCAGCGTGGCGCCGGCGATGAACCGGCTGATGTGGGCCAATGCAGCTACGCAGGCCAACGTGGCCCTGCTGCGCTCGCGCGGCGTAACGGTGCTGGGCCCTGCCGAGGGCGACCAGGCCTGCGGCGAAACCGGCCCCGGCCGGATGCTCGAGCCCGCGGAGATTCTCGACGCGCTCGCGCCTTGGGGTGCACCGAACCGCGTGCTGGCGGGGCTCAAGGTCATGATCACGGCTGGACCGACGCGGGAACGCATCGATCCGGTGCGTTTCATCACCAACCGCAGCTCCGGCAAGATGGGTTTCGCCGTGGCCGAGGCGGCGCGCGAGGCCGGTGCAGAGGTGGTGCTCGTCAGCGGACCGGTCAACGTCGCGACCCCGCCGGGCGTGCGACGCATCGACGTCGAGACGGCCGAGCAGATGATGAACGCCGTCAACGAGCAGGTGGCCGATACCGACATCTTCATTGCGGCCGCCGCAGTCTCGGACTACCGCCCGGTGCAGTGCGCGTCGGAAAAGATCAAGAAGACCAGCGATTCGCTGACGCTGGCGCTGTCGCGGACGACCGACATCCTGGCGACGGTGGCCGCGCGCGCGCCGCGACCGTTCGTCGTGGGTTTCGCGGCCGAGACGCAGAACGTCGAGCGCAACGCGCTCGCCAAGCTCGAAGGCAAGCGCCTCGACATGATCGCGGCCAACCAGGTGGGCGATAACCTGGCGTTCGACTGCGAGGACAATGCCCTCACCGTGTACTGGCCGGGCGGCAAGCAGGACCTGGGCCGCGCGCCGAAGCGGCAGCTCGCCGCAGCGTTGGTGTCGTTGATTGCGGAACGTCGCGCGGCCGCACGATGAGCGATCCAATGGTTCGCCGCGCGTTGCAGGTGCGCGTCCTCGACCCGCGCATCGGTCATGAGTTTCCGCTGCCGCACTACGCCACCCCGGGTTCCGCAGGCCTCGACCTGCGCGCCTGCCTCGACGCGCCGCTGACGCTCGCGCCGGGGCAGACCGAGCTGATCCCGACCGGCATCGCGATCCACCTCGACGACCCCAGGCTCGCGGCCGTCCTGCTGCCGCGCTCGGGGCTCGGCCACAAGCACGGCATCGTGCTCGGCAACCTGGTCGGGCTGATCGACTCGGACTACCAGGGCCAGGTGATGGTGTCGTGCTGGAATCGCGGCCAGGCGGCCTTCACGATTGCGCCGGGCGAGCGGATCGCGCAGCTGGTCGTCGTACCCGTCGTGCAGGTCGAGTTCGAGATCGTCGAGCAATTCACCGCGAGCCGGCGAGGCGCCGGCGGGTTCGGCAGCTCCGGGACTAGTTGATTCCCTTCAGTTCCTTGAAACGCGCGATGTCCGACGCGAACTCCGTTCGCAGCCGTTCCTGTTCCGTCGTGTTCTTCGTCAGCTCCTGCTCGTAGACCTGCAGGCCGTTCACGGTGTTGACGATCTCCTCGGCCAGGTGGTCGGGGAGCGGCTGCGCCTTTGGCGAGTCGCTGTAGGGCCGGAAACGCTGCACGTCGTTGAGTAGCCGCGCCTCGCGCTCGCGCAGGTTCGCGATGTACTGGCGCGTGACACGGTTCTGCTGCTCGAGCAGTTCCAGCCGCTGGTCGCGCAAGCGCTCGATGTCGGCTACCGAGATGTAGGTGGCGAGCAGCGTGCGATCGCGTTGCGCTCCGGCCTTGGCGGCCTCTTCGGCGGCCTTCTGCTGAGCAACCTGTTCGAGCGAACGGCGCCCGGGAATCACGCGCACGACCCGGCCCGAGCTGTCGAGCACCTCGACGTCCTGGTCCAGGCATTTCTCCGGAATGGCTTGGCCGAAGTGGCTCTGGCCGCGTGCGTCTCGGCAGCGGTAAACCGCTTCGCCGCTCGCGTTCTTGGTGGCAGCCAGTGTTGCCGGCGTCGCCGCGACCAGCAGGGCCAGGGCGAGGCTCGGAACTCGATAGCGTTCGGGAAGGATCCACATGGGCCCGGATTGTGCTCCTCGATTGCGGGCGGAGCGTAATGCCACGCGCCAGCTTTGTGAACTATGTCAAACCCGGCGTGCCGTCAGACACCATAACGGTCGCGGTAGGCGCGCACGGCCTTGAACGCCGCCGTCTCGCCGGCGGCCTCAAGGTGGGCCAGCAGGTCGCGCAGCCGCAGCACGCTGACGACCGGCAGGCCGAATGTTTCCTGGACCTCCTGCACCGCGGAACGCTCCCCCTGGCCGCGCTCCTCGCGGTCGAGCGCGATCAGCACGCCGGCCGGGGTCGCGCCCTGCGCGCGGATGATTTCCACCGACTCGCGGATCGCCGTGCCGGCCGTGATCACGTCGTCCACGATCAGCACCCGCCCGGCCAGCGGTGCGCCGACGATCGTGCCGCCTTCGCCGTGGTCCTTCGCTTCCTTCCGGTTGAACGCGAACGGCAGGTTCCTGTGCTCGTGCTCGGCGAGCGCAGCCGCGGTCGTCGTGACGAGCGGGATGCCCTTGTAGGCCGGCCCGAACAGCATGTCGAACTCGACGCCCGACAGTATCGCGGCCCGCGCGTAATAACGGCCGAGTCCCGCGATGGCACGGCCGGTGTTGAACAGGCCGGCGTTGAAAAAGTACGGGCTCAGGCGGCCCGACTTCAGCGTGAATTCGCCGAAACGCAGCACGCCGAGCTCGAGGCACAGGCGAATGAAATCGGG
>CAYQAF010000408.1:0-2741 GCA_964415375.1 uncultured Alcaligenaceae bacterium | reverse complement strand
GCGTACTGCAGACACTCGTCATACGATCGTCACGCGCAGTTCACTTTTCCGTCACAAACCCTCCCTAAGGTACGCGCTTCCCATTCTGTTGCCGTCGTACTGAGGAGAGTTTGCGCATGAATATGTATCGCTTGCTGGTCGCGGGCGTCGCGATCATTGGCCTGGCTGCCTGCGAGGGTGGTGGCGTGGACCTCAAGGTCTCGACGACCGACAACTCGGTCGACAACAGCCAGAACACCTCGGGTGGCGGTGGCAGCACCAACCCGTGCGCCTCGTACACGATTCCAAATTCGAGCCAGGTCCGCCAGGGCACGTTCGACGGCCGCAACTGCGTCTACGGCGCAGATTTCGTCGGCACGACCAACCCGCTGCTCGTCGACCTGACGGTCCCGTTCATCTCGGGCGTGCATCTCTTCCAGGACAGCCTGTTCGTCGGCCAGAACGTCAGCAGCGGCGCCGCGCCGGCCGGCGGCACCGGGCCGAAGCTCACGATCGCCGCGGGCAACACGCTGGCGTTCTCCGATTCGGCGGACTACGTGCTGATCAACCGCGGTTCGCAGATCATCGCGCAGGGCTCACCCTCGGCGCCGATCACGTTCACCGCGTTCGCCGACGCGGTCTCGAACACGGCAGGCGCCAACGACGTCTCGTTGTGGGGCGGCCTCGTCATCAACGGCAACGGCATCACGAACAACTGCACGGACGACCAGCGGCTCAACAACCAGTGCCACGTCACGGCCGAGGGCCAGCCGTCGAACTACGGCGGCAACGACAACGCCGAGAGCTCCGGCTCGCTGCGCTACGTGGTCGTCAAGCACACGGGCTTCGAAGTGGCGCCGGGCGACGAGCTCAACGGCATCACGTTCAACGCGGTCGGCGGAGGCACCGAGGTGGAGTTCGTGCAGGTCTACAGCACGTTTGACGACGGCCTCGAGTTCTTCGGCGGCGCGGTCAACGTCAGCAATGCCGTCGTGCTGTTCGCGCGCGACGACTCCCTCGACTTCTCGGACGGCTGGAGCGGCACGATCGACAAGGCGCTGGTCATCCACTACCGCACGGACGGCAATCGCTGCGTCGAGGGCGACAACATCGGCGAAGGCCGCAGCAACGCCGGGGCGCCGCTCGACACGGCGCCACGGACCAACCCGACGATCCGCAACATGACCTGCATCACGTCGAACTTCGACGCCGGCACGCACGGCGACTCCGAGGGACCGCTGGTGCGTCAGGGCGGCCGGATCCAGCTGCAGGACAGCATCGTCTACGCCGCGTACGGCGTGGCCGCCAACGGCAAGACCTCGAACGAGTGCGTCGAGATCGAAAGCGACGTGTCGCTGGCCGCGGCCGCCGCGGGTGAGTCGACCCTGGTCAACTCGATCGTCGCCTGCGAGGAGCCGGCCAAGGGCACGCTTGCGAACGGCGATCCGCTGGTCGACTGGGTGCGGGGCCTCAATCCCAGCACGAACGGCGGCAACTATGCGTTCAACGCAGGCAACGTCGTGATCACCGACTCTGCCAACGCCAGCGTGTCGGTGCTCGCGCCGCAGGGCTACTTCACCGCGACCGCGTTCAGCGACGCGACCGGCACCGCGTTCACGATGGCACCCGCCAGCGGCCAGGTCGGTGCCGTGCTGCAGAACGACGACTGGACCTCCCCGTGGGCGTTCGGCCTGCGCACGTCGAACGCCGACGAGCCGCTCTGGATCACTCAGTGAGGTCAACCATGAGGGCCTCATCTGTGGGTGGCGCGGTCAGGGCCTTGCTCGCCCTGGCCGCGGCGAGCGCCGCGGGCCGTGGCCTGCCGGCGCTCGCGCAGGAGGCGCCGCTGCCGCCTCCGTCGGAGGCCGCGTCGGTCAATGCCGCCGGCCTCGAGGAAATCGTCGTCGAGGGCCGGCAGCGGACGGCGGCCGAGCAGGTGCTGCAGGAACGCATCGAGCTGTCGGTCGTGGCCGACGTCGTCGGCGCCGAGCAGATCAGCCGCGTCGGTGACAGTACCGTCTCGCTGGCGTTGCGGAGGTTGCCCGCCGTGACGGTCGTGGATGGCCAGTACATCTACATCCGCGGCCTGGGCGAGCGCTACTCGAGCACGACGCTGAACGGCGCGCAGGTGCCGTCGCCGGACCTCACGCGCAACGTGATCCCGCTCGACCTGTTCCCGGCGGCCATTGTCGAGACGCTGAAGATCCAGAAGGGTTACTCGCCGGACAAGCCGGCGGCGTTCGGCGGCGGCAACGTCGACGTGCGCACGCGCAGCCTGCCCGATCGGTTCGTGGCCGACCTCGAGGTCGGCACCGGCTGGAACTCCGACAGCACGGGTCGTGGCTTCACGTATCCGGGCGGCAGCGACGACCGCTGGGGCACCGATGACGGCACGCGCGCCTTGCCGCGCCAGATCTCGACCGCAATCAATGATTACACCGGCGACATCACGCCGACCGGGATCCTGCGCGCGCTGAATCGCGACGGCGGGTTCCACACGCTGGCCGAGGCGGAGCAGATCAACCGCGGCATCGCGACCAACCTGAACCGGAACCTCGACCTGCGCAGGCAGTCGCTCGATCCGGACATCAACGTCGAGGCGACGCTCGGCAACATGTGGCAGCCCGGCGAGAGTGGCGACTGGCGCGTTGGCGGCCTCGCGGTCGTCGACTACGGCGACCAGTGGCGGAATCGCGAGCGCGTCAATCGCTCGGCGACGAGTCCGGACGTCGACTTCGACGTGACCGAGCGCACCATCCGCC
>CAYQAF010000407.1:0-2747 GCA_964415375.1 uncultured Alcaligenaceae bacterium | reverse complement strand
ACGCAGATGACGCTGTACACGGCGGAGGGCCTGCTGCGGGCGCACGTCAAGGCCGCGCTCGAGGGTACCGCGAACGTCCCGGCGGTCGCGTCGCACGCCTATGCCCGATGGCTCGCGACGCAGGGCAACCCCTCGCCACTGGTGGACACGACGGGCGACCAGGGCGTACTGGCCAGTCTCGAGGCGCTTCACGCGCGGCGCGTTCCGGGACACACCTGCATCCAGGCGCTGGCGGCGATGCCCCTGCTCGGCACGAAGGCGAAGAACGACAGCAAGGGCTGCGGCGGCGTGATGCGGGTCGCGCCCGTCGGCCTGTACTGCGCACGCACGCCCGGCACGACCGACCAGCGTGCTGCGCGCCGCGCGTTCGACCTGGGCTGCGAGCTTGCCGCGCTCACCCACGGGCACCCGACCGGCCAGACCGCGGCGGGCGCGTTCGCCGCGATCGTCGCGCTGCTCGCGCGCGAATGGGAAGCCGACGAGGCGATCGACGAGGTGCTGCCGCTGGTCGTGAAGCGCCCGGTCGGCAGCGAGACCCGCGACGCGATCGGCAAGGCGGTCGCGCTGGCGACGCAGGGCACGCCTTCCGCGGACCGGATCGCATCGCTTGGCGAGGGCTGGATCGCCGAGGAGGCGTTGGCGATCGCGGTGTACGCGACGCTCGCCGCACCCGACTACACGAGCGGCGTGCTGCTCGCCGTAAACCACGACGGCGACAGCGATTCCACCGGCGCGATCGCGGGCAACCTGCTCGGCGCGCTGCACGGTGTCGAGAATGTCCCGCGCAAGTGGCTGTCGGGTCTCGAGCTCGGCACGGAGATCGCGGCGATCGCGGACGACCTCGCCACCTGGCCCGACTGGCCGATCGGCGAGTTCATCGAGGAGACCGAAACGTCGAACTACTGGCGCACGCGCTACCCGCCCTGCTAGCGGCGCGAGCCGGGAAGCAGGGGCCCCGCGCAGCGGGGATGCGACCAGGCGAGTCGACGCACGCGGCCGACGGCGCGCCGTCGCGATTCAGCGTTCTCGCCGCGGAGACCGCAAAGTAGGGTCAGACTCGACTTTCCAACGGCGCAGCATCCCGGTCTCCGGGGTTGCGATGGAAAGTCGAGTCTGACCCTACTTTTCAGTGCAGGCGCTGGCGCGCCTTGCGCGCAGCAGCGTCCGGCGCGTCGCGCCGCGAGCGATCGCCGCGCGTGTCCGCCGTGCGACGACGGTCGCGCCAGAAGCGATAGATGAGGACCGCGGCCACCGGCAACTCGTCGACCAGGCTCGCACGCTTCTCGGTGTCGTCGATCCATTCGGCGAACTCGGGATCATGCTCGCCGAAGGCGAGCGCCTCGATCGCGAAGATCCAGTCGCGCGCGTCCGGGGCGTCGTAGAGCGGCTGCCAATCGTCGTCGCGGAGCTTCACGCCCGCCATGTAGCCCTCGCACCAGGCAGTGGCTTCGGGTGGGGCGCGGTCGGTACCGGGCTCGCCCTCCGCGCGCTCCTTGTCGCGATCGGGCAGGTACAGGAGCGGCCGGAATCGCGTGGGGCTCTCGGCGAGCGTGCGCTCGATGCCGACCATGTGGCGGAGCATGAGGCCCATTACGCGCTGCGCCTGCTCGGACGAGCCGTAGGCCGGCGACGCGCTGCGCCCGCCCTCGCTCCAGACGCCCGGCAGCCACTCGGAGGGCTGGATCGACTCGGGGCCGCTCGCTACCGCCGTCAGGTAGCCGTCGAGCATCTCGAGGTCCATGCAGTCCTGCGGGACCGCCTCGGAGGCGAGGAACGCCTCGAGCTCGTCGAGCTCGGCGTCGGTGAGCGGTTCGTCGAGGGCGCGGACGTCGGACATGATGCCTTCAGCGGGACGACGCTGCTGGCGTCGAGCCGATCATTATACGTTCGCCGGGCAAACCACGTCGTGCCCCGGGGCGCGGGAGACGTGCCGTGCTAGTCTTCGCGCTCCGACGCGCATGCCGCCATGCCGACGCCGAAGATCCGCACCCAGGCGTTCCTCGCCAACCTCCCGCTGTTCCGCGAGTTGTCTGCGGAGGAGATCGACCGCATCGCGCTCGGCACCACCGAGCATCACGTGACCCGCGGCACCGTCGTCGTCAACAAGGGCGACCCGGTCGAGGGCTTCCACCTGGTCGTCTACGGGCAGATCAAGCTCTCGCTCACCACACCGCAGGGCGACGAAAAGGTCGTGGAGATCATCGGGCCCGGGTTCTCCTTCGGCGAAGCGCTGATGTTCATGGGCAAGGCCTACATCGTCACCGCGACGGCGCTCGCCGACTCGCTGCTGCTGCACGTGCGGCGGGAGACGGTGTTCGAGGGGCTTGCGCGCGACCCGCAGTTCGCGCGCATGATGCTCGCGGGCATGTCGCGCAAGCTGCACAGCCTGGTGTCGGACCTCGAGAGCGTGACGCTGAAGACCGGGCGCGAGCGGGTCATCGGCTACCTGATGCGCCAGGAGGGAGGCGGCGACGCTGCCGACGCCCCCTGCTCCGTGTCGCTGCCCGTCAGCAAGGCGATCGTCGCCTCGCGCCTCAACCTGACCCCCGAGCACTTTTCGCGCATCCTGCACGAACTGGTCGCGGACGGCCTGATCGAAGTCGACGGCCGCGACATCCGCATCGTCGATCCCGTGCGCCTGCGCCAGATGCCGTGACGGCCATGCGGCGTGCCTCGCCGGCTTCGCCGAGGAGGACGGCCCGGACGCGGAGGCGGGGATAGTGCTTGTGGCCGTTGCCGCCCCCACG
>CAYQAF010000406.1:0-2751 GCA_964415375.1 uncultured Alcaligenaceae bacterium | reverse complement strand
GCCGCGATGGCCGCGGCGGCGGTGCGCGACTTCGGCATGCCGCCCAAGGTCGCGTTCGTCTCGCACTCGATGTTCGGCTCGAGCGACCGGCCCTCCGCCCGCAAGATGCGCGCAGCACACGAAATCTTCACTGCAGCGCACCCGGAAATCGAGTGCGACGGCGAGATGCACGGCGACGCAGCGCTCTCGGAGGAGATCCGCAGGACCTATCTGCCGGAGACCACGCTCACCGGGTCCGCGAACGTGCTGGTGATGCCGAACCTCGACTCGGCGAACATCCTGTTCAACGTGCTCAAGGTGACCGGTGGCCACGGCATCACGGTCGGGCCGATCCTGCTCGGCGCCGCGGCGTCGGTGCACATCATGACGCCGTCGGCGACCGTGCGTCGCATCATCAACATGACCGCGCTGGCCGGCGTCGAGGCCGGCATCGCGCGCTGAGCGAGGAAATACGCATGCCTTTCATCCACATCCGGCTGTTCGAGGGACGCACGCCCGAAAAGAAGGCCGAGCTTGCCGAGGCGCTGACGCGCGAGACCGTGCGCGTGCTCGGTTGCGCGCCCGACGTGGTGGACGTCGTGTTCGAGGACGTGAAGCGCTCGGACTGGATGACGGCGGGCAAGTCGCACGCGGCGAAGTAGCCGCGCGGAGAGCCGCCATGTCACCAGGAGCGATCCGTGCGATCGGTCGCGTCGCGGCAGCGGTGCTTGCCGCGACGATCGCGAGCCACGCGGCGGCGCAGGCCGTCTATCGCTGCGACGACGGCAAGGGCAGCACGCTCTACTCCGACACACCCTGCACGGGCGGCGCCAAGGTCGACCTGCTGCCGGGCAAGGCGGATCCCGCGGCGATCGAGCGCCTGCGTCGCGAGCAGCGCGCCTTCAACGAGCGGCAGGCGGCGCGCGAGCTTCGCGCGCATCAGGAGGCGCTCGCTCAGCGCGAGAATCGACTTGCGCAACGGGAGTGGCAGCTCGATGCGGCGGCGCTTGCGGATCGGTACGCGCCCGAGCCGATGTACGGCTGGGGCGGCGTATGGCCGTGGTATCCGGTCGCGCCGGTCGTCCCGCCGGCGCCGCCGCGACCGCCGCGGCCGGACGTGCGGCCGCCCGCGCCGTACGTTCCCGCGATGCCCGGGCAGTTCTTCGGGCTGCCTTCGCCGCCGCCGGCGCGTCCAGCGCCTCCCGCAAGGCCGATGGTCCCCGTTCCGCAGGGCTGACCCCGATCGATCGTGGCCGGGGTGCGCGGGTGGGCGCATTGCGATTTGATCAAAAATCAAATACGCTCCATGAACCTTCTATGCCCAACATGAACGACCTCGCCATCCGTTCGATCCGCCGCTTCCTGGTCCGAGTGCCGGTGCGCACGCCGATCGTCTGGGGCTCCGGCGTGCGTACGGGCGTGACCCGGATGCTGGTGGAGGTCACCACCGAGGGCGGGATCGTCGGCTGGGGCGAGACGATCTGCCTGCTCGACGCCATTCCCGGGGTGCTCGACCACGTCGTGATCCCGCTCGCGATCGGCCGCGGTGTCGACCAGGTCGAGCGGTTCCATCGCCACGTGCTGGGCGCCGGCTACTACCACCACAAGCGCGCAGCGGTGATGGCGATGTGCGCCGTCGAAATGGCGATGTGGGACGCCTTCGGCAAGGCCTGCGGCCAGCCCCTCTTCCGACTCTGGGGTGGCGAGTGGCGCACGCGGATCGAGCTCTCCGCATACCTGCTGCAGAGCGACCCGAAGGTGGTGGTCGAGGACGCGCACCGCTACCTCGAGCAAGGCTACGAGACGTTCAAGCTCAAGATCGGCTACGACGAACGCTCGGACATCGGGCTGACGCGGGCGGTTCGCGATGTCATCGGTCCTGACCGCCCGCTGCGGCTCGACGTCAACGGCGCCTGGTCGCCAGGTACGGCAAAGCGCCAACTCCATCGCCTGCTGCCGTTCGATCCCGCGTACGTCGAGCAGCCGCTCGAACTCGACGACCTCGCGGGGCATGCGGCATTGCGTGCCTCGCAGAGCATCCCGATTGCTCTCGACGAGAGCGCCTACACGCTGCAGGACGTCGGCAACATCGTGCGTGCGCAAGCTGCCGACGTGATCCTGCTCGATCCGCATGAGGCCGGCGGACTCTGGCAAACCGTGAAGGCAGCGGCAATAGCGGAGTCCGTGGGCATTCCCGTGACGCTGCACAGCGGCGGCGAGCTATCGCTTTCGCAGGCGGCCTACCTGCATCTTGCCGCGAGCATTCCGAACCTGACGCTCGCGATCGACAACGAGCTCCAGCACCTCGCGGGCGACATCTCTCCCCAGCCATTCGTCATCGACCGCGGGCACCTCACCGTGCCGGATGGGCCCGGGCTCGGCGTGACGGTCGACCCGGAGCTCGTCGCGCGCTACGAAGTGAACGACATCACCGGCGCCTACCTCGATCCGCGCCGTCCGGGCTGGTTCCCGACCAAGCCTGCCTACTAGCGAACCCTGCCCAAGGAGCAATCGCATGAACGTCGTACGCAGAACACTCGCGCTTGCGCTGGCCGCCTGCGCTCTCGCCGGTCCCGCGATCGCCCAGGAGTACCCGACCAAGCCCGTGCGGATCCTCGTGCCCTATCCGCCGGGGGGCGCCTCGGATGTCACCGCGCGCATCCTCGCCGACAAGCTCTCCAAGCGCTGGGGAGGCAAGCCGGTGTTCGTCGAGAACAAGGCCGGCGCGAACGGTGTCATCGGCACCGAGACGATCGCGCGCGCCGACCCCGA
>CAYQAF010000405.1:0-2761 GCA_964415375.1 uncultured Alcaligenaceae bacterium | reverse complement strand
CTGTCGCAGACCGCGCAGATCAGCGACAGCCTCAAGGTCGGTCGCCACGTGCTCGCCGAGATCGCGGAGCACAACACGCTGCACAAGCCGGCGGTCGAGCAGGCGGGGTTCGCGGTGCTCAAGGCCCCGGACATTCCCTCGATCCTGGTCGAGACCGCGTTCATCAGCAATCCCGAGGAAGAGCAGAAGTTGCGCAGCGAGCAGCACCAGCTGCGCTTCGCCGAGTCGATCGGCGACGGCGTCAAACGCTACTTCGCAGGCAATCCGCCGCTGGCCCGGGGCTGACGGCCGCGCCACGTGCGACCGGCGTCAGCCGACGGGCGTCGCGGCGAAGCGCGACGGCGACCGGGTTAGAATCGCCCCCGTGCTGCGCTTCTTCATCCTGTTCGTCGTCATCCAGGCCGCGCTCTTCGGCCTGGAGCTGACGCCATGGGCGCAGACGCACTTCGTCGTGCCGTGGACCAACACGCTGGCGGCGATATCGACGTGGCTCACCACGGTGTTCGACCCGAACGTGGCGGCCACGGGCAAGATCATGCGCAGCACGACGAACGGCTTCGCCGTGTCGATCGAGGCCGGCTGCAACGGCATCGAGGCGACGATCGTGCTGTTCGCGGCGATCCTCGCCTTCCCGGCACCCTGGACGCACAAGCTGATCGGGCTCGTCTCGGGCATCGTCGCGGTGCAGGGCCTGAACGTGGTCCGCGTGATCAGCCTGTTCTACCTCGGTCAGTGGGACAGGCAATGGTTCGAGTGGGCGCACCTGTACGTCTGGCAGGCGCTGATCATGCTCGACGTGCTGATCGTCTGGCTGATCTGGGTGCGCACGCTGCCGAGGAGCGGCGGCGGCGCCTCGCCCCCGGCCGCACCGGCGGCCGCGGCGGCGTAGCTCGCCATGGCGGACGCCGAGCCGCTGTCGCTGCCGCGCTTCGTGCTGCTCACGCTCGCGTGGCTGCCGGTGGGCTTCGCCGTCTGGTACTTCACGGCGCCGGTGCTGCTGTGGCCGGCGCAACTGCTGGCCGAGCTGTTCCTGGGTGCCGGCTTCCCGGAGCTCTTCCGGGGCTTCGAATCCGAAGGCGCGACGTTCCGCGCGCTGACCTCGCTCAAGCCCGGCCAGGCGGTCGCCGGCGGCACGGTCAGCGTCGACGTCAACATGCTCCTCTACGCCTACGGCCTGCCGATGTTCGCCGCGCTGGTGCTGGCCGCGCGCGAATCTACCTGGCCGCGCATCCTCCTCGTCGGCTACGTCGCGATCCTGCCCTTCGTCGCCTGGGGCATCGTCGCCGACGTGCTCAAGAACATCGCGATCACCGCGGGTCCTGCGGTCGCGTCGCAGGCGGGCTTCTCCGCCGGCGCGCGCGAAGTGATCGCATTCGCGTTCCAGTTCGGTTCGCTGATCCTGCCCACCGTCGTCCCCGCCGCGGCCTGGGTGCTCACCCATCGGGCGTTCCTCGAGCGGCTGCGCGTCGCCGGATCCGGGCGCGTCGCCTAGGCGCGGGCGAGGGCGAATCCCCGGGCCATGGGCAGCGAGCGCACCGTTCCCGTCTACGGAATGCACGTGGCGCTCAGGCCGCGCTGCCGTCCTTCGCGCGCTCGCGCAGCACCTTGCGCTGCACCTTGCCCGTGGTGGTCATCGGCAGCGCGTCCAGGAACTCGACCTGCCTCGGCACCTCGTAGGGTGCGAGAAAGCGCCGCACGTGGTCCTGCAGCGCCGCCACCAGCTGATCCGAGGGCGCGTGGCCGGGCGCCAGCACGACGTAGGCCTTCACCACGCTGCCACGCGTCTCGTCGGGCGCGGGCACGCACGCGGCGTTCGCGACCGCCTCGTGGCGGACCAGGCAGTTCTCGATCTCCGAGGGGCCTACGCGATAGCCCGCGACCTTGAACACGTCGTCGGCGCGCCCCTGGTACCAGAGGTTGCCCACGGCGTCACGGGTGGCGATGTCGCCGGTGCGGCACCAGTCGCCGGTGAACTTCCTGCGCGTGCCCTCGGGGTTGCCGGCGTACTCGAGGAAGAACACGGGATCGGGCGTGCCGTCGGGCGCGAAGCGGTGGACCGCGACGTCGCCTGGCTCGCCGGCGGGCACTTCGCGGCCCTCCTCGTCGATCACCGCGATGCGGTGCCCCGGGTAGGGTCGCCCCATCGAGCCGGGCTGCGCCGGCCAGAGGGTGTGCGAGTTGCCGACGATGTAGTTCATCTCGGTCTGGCCGAACATCTCGTTCACCGTGATGCCGAGTGCCTCGCGGGTCCACTCGAACACGGTGGTGCCGAGCGCCTCGCCCGCGCTCATCGCGCTGCGCAGTCCGACGTCGAAGTGCTCGCGCGGCCGCGGAAAGGCCTTCATCATCAGCTTGAGCGCCGTCGGGAACAGGAAGGTGTTGCGCACCTGATAGCGCTCGATCAGGCGGAACGCGCGCTCCGGATCGAAGCGGCCGCGATAGCCGACGATTGGCTGGCCGAAGTGCAGCGTGGGCAGCAGCGCGTCCATCAGGCCGCCGGTCCAGGCCCAGTCGGCCGGCGACCAGAACACGTCGCCCTGCTGCGGGAAGCCGTCGTGCGAATAGATGAAGCCCGGCAGGTTGCCGATCAGGCACGAGTGCGGCATCAGGGCGCCCTTGGGCGGGCCCGTGGTACCGCTCGTGTAGACCAGGAGCGCCGGATCGGTCGGCTTCGTGTCCGCGGTCTCGAGGTGCCGCGCGCCGCCCTCGACGAGGGTCTCGAAGGGCGTGACGAACGATTCTCGCGCGCCGGCCACGCCGA
>CAYQAF010000404.1:0-2769 GCA_964415375.1 uncultured Alcaligenaceae bacterium | reverse complement strand
ACCCGCCTCGCGTTCACGAGCCGGACGCCCGGCCGCACGCAGCAGATCAACCTGTTCCAGCTGAGGAGCGGCGGCCTCGCGGCCGACCTGCCGGGCTACGGCTATGCCGCGGTCGCACGCGACGTCAAGCGCGAGTGGCAGGACTTCCTCTGGGAGTACCTGACCACCCGCGACACCCTCGTCGGCCTCGTGCTGGTTGCCGATGCGCGCCACGGCCTGAAGCCGCTCGACTTCACGGTCCTCGACGTGTTCGTGCCCTCGGCGCGGCCCGTGCTCGTGCTCGCGACCAAGAGCGACAAGCTGAACCAGTCCGAGCAGCGCCGTGCCGTGGCGGGCATCCGCGATCAACTCGCGGCACGCTACCCGGCCCAGGCGCATGCGATCGCCGTCGTGGGTTTCTCCGCCACGCGCCGCATCGGCGTGATGGCGGCGGATCGGGTGCTCTGCGACTGGCTCGGCATCACCGCGCGGACCTGATCGCCATGCGCCACCGTCTGACGCGCTTCGCCGCCGTACGTCTGCGGCAGAAGAAAAAAGCCCCGCGATCAAGGGGAGTGATCCGGGGCTCGAAGAACCCGCCCCGGCGCGACGCGCCGGGGCGGGTACCCGCTCAGGGAGGGAAGCGGGAGACGTCACCGTCCGAGGCTGTGACCGCCGGCGGCGATCAAGAGTTCCGCGTTGCGCCCCCATTCGACAATCCCGATTCCACCGATCCAACGACGATGAGCGCCACCCGATGAGCGCGAAGCCCACACCCGCAACCACGGTATTGGCGGCGATCCGCCATGTACTGCTGCCGCACGAGCCGTTCTCGAGCATGAGCGCCGGCGACTTAGACCGCATCGGGCGTGCCTCGAAGGTCCGCTACTTCGCGCCCGGAGAGGTGATCCTCTCGCCGGCGTCGGAGCGACCATCGCACTGCTTCATCATCCGACAGGGCGTGGTGCGCGGCGAGCGGCCGAACGCGTCGGGCGATCCGACCGCGCTGTGGGAGCTCGACGCCGGCGACATGTTCCCGTTGGGGGCATTGGTGGCGCAGCGGGGTGTCACCAGCGTCTACCGGTCGCTCGAGGACACCTTCGTGCTCGCCATCCCGGTCGACGTGTTCGACCAGCTGATCGCGGTGTCGGCACCGTTCCAGGACTTCTGTACGCGCAGGCTCGCGCACCTCCTCGACATCTCGCGCGCGCGCTTCCAGGCCGAGTACGCGTCGGCGGTCACCGAGCAGCGCGGCCTCGCGACGCCGCTCGGCTCCTTGATCCGCAACGAGCCCCTGACCGTCGCGCCGGCGGCGCCGCTCGGCGACGCGCTGCGCATGATGGAAGAGCGGCGCATCGGATCGCTCCCGGTCGTCGACGACGCGGGCCGGCCGGTGGGCATCTTCACGCGGCAGGACGTGATCGGTCGCATCGTGCTGCCGGGCGTGGGCCTCGCCGAGCCGATCGGCAGCGTGATGAGCGCCCCGGTGATCACGTTGCCGATGCACGCGACCGCAGGCGACGCCGCGGTCGCGATGGCAAGGCGCGGCATCCGCCACGTCGTGCTGGTCGACGAGGCGGGCGGCGTGGCGGGCGTGGTCTCCGAGCGGGACCTGTTCGGTCTGCAGCGCCTTTCGGTGCGCGAGCTCGCCTCGTCGATCCGGCGCGCGCCGGACCTGGCGTCGCTCGTGCAGTGTGCTTCGGACGTGCGGTCGCTGTCGTACGCACTGGTCGCGCAAGGCGTGGCGAGCGGGCAGCTCACGCGGATGATCTCGAGCCTGAACGACCAGCTGGTGTCGCGGCTGCTGGACGTCACCGCGCCGCGTCACGACCTGTCCGGCGCCACGCTGTGCTGGATCGGCATGGGCAGCGAAGGACGCTCCGAGCAGACGATCGCGACCGACCAGGACAACGGGCTCATCTTCGTCCCCAACGATCCCGCCGCGGCGCCCGACGCGATCCGCGACAGGCTCCTGCCGTTCGCCCGCGAGGTCAACGAGGGTCTCGACGCTCTCGGCTACCCGCTGTGCAAGGGCGGGGTGATGGCGATGAACCCGAAGTGGTGCGCCTCGCTCGACGAGTGGCGGGCCGCGTTCTTCGCGTGGATCGACCGCGGGGACCCGCAGAGTCTGCTCGAGGCGAACATCTTCTTCGACTTCCGGGCGCTGTGGGGCGAGGCGGCGCTTGCCGAGGTGCTGCGCGTCGACATCGCCGGGCGCGCGAAGGGCAATCCGCGGTTCCTGAAGCAGATGAGCGACAACGCGCTCACCGTGCGGCCGCCGCTCAACTGGATGGGCGAGATTGCAGCGAAGGAGGACGACCGTGGCGTCACCGGCATCGACCTCAAGGCCTCGGGGACCGCGGCGTTCGTCGACGGGGCCCGCATCCTGTCGCTGGCGAGCGGCGTGACCGCGACCAATACGGTCGAACGGATGCAGGCCGCGGGCGCGGCGAAGGGTATCGCGGAGGGCGAGATCAACGCCTGGGCCGACGCGTTCGAGTACCTGCAGTTCCTGCGCCTGCGCACGCAGCACCGGCGCGCGTCCGGCATGCTGCCGGCCTCGGAGAGCCTCAACCTGGTGCCTCTCGACGACCTCTCGGAGCTCGACCGGCGCATCCTCAAGGAAGCGCTGCGCCAGTGCCGCAAGCTGCAGCAGCGGCTCGAAGTCGACTACCCGGGATGAGCGGGGGCATATAGATGAGCATCTGGCGCAAGGTGTTCTCGCGCGAGGCGGCCGCTCCCGCCGAGGTCGGTCGTAGGGTTGCGGTCGACACCGAGACCACGGGCCTC
>CAYQAF010000403.1:0-2791 GCA_964415375.1 uncultured Alcaligenaceae bacterium | reverse complement strand
GTCTGGGCGAAGTCGGCCTCGGTCTCCCCCGGGAAGCCGACGATGAAGTCCGAGGTGAGCGATAGGCCGGGGCGCGCCGCGCGTAGCCGCTTCACGATCGACTTGTACTCGAGCGCCGTGTAGCCGCGCTTCATCGCGGCGAGGATCCGGTCCGAGCCCGACTGCACGGGCAGGTGCAGCTGCGAGACGAGCTTCGGCAGCGTCGCGTACACGCCGACGAGCCGCGCCGACATCTCGCGCGGGTGCGAGGTCGTATAGCGGATGCGCTCGATGCCCGGGATCTCCGCGACGTGCTCGAGCAGCGTCGCGAAGTCGGCGATGCCCCTGCCGTCGGCCGTGCGCCCGCGGTACGCGTTGACGTTCTGCCCGAGCAGCGTCACCTCCATCACGCCCTGGAGCGCGAGGTCGGCGATCTCGGTCAGCACGTCGTCGAACGGCCGCGACACCTCCTCGCCGCGCGTGTAGGGCACGACGCAGAACGTGCAGTACTTGCTGCAGCCCTCCATGATCGACACGAACGCCGAGGCGCCGTCGACACGGGGCGGCGGCAGGTGGTCGAACTTCTCGATCGCCGGGAACGAGATGTCGACCTGCGGACGGCCGCTGTCGCGCCGCGCGCGGATCAGCGCGGGCAGGCGGTGCAGTGTCTGCGGCCCGAAGACGACGTCGACGAAGGGTGCGCGGCGCACGATCGCCTCGCCCTCCTGGCTCGCGACGCAGCCGCCGACGCCAATGATGAGGTCCGGTCGCTCGCGCTTCAATTCCCGCACACGGCCGAGATCGTGGAACACCCGCTCCTGCGCCTTCTCGCGCACCGAGCAGGTGTTGAACAGGATGACGTCGGCGTCCTCGGGGCGGTCGGTGACCGAGAGGCCGTCGCTGTCGGCGAGCACGTCGGCCATGCGGTCCGAGTCGTACTCGTTCATCTGGCACCCGAAGGTGCGGATGTAGAGCTTGCGGGTCATCGCGCGTCTCCGGGACCGGTGGTTGTCCGGGGGGAGGCGGGGTCGTTCGGGGGCGCGAGTATAGCGCGCGACCGGACGCTGCGCGTCGCCGGCCGGCTGGACGGGCCGGGAAGGCGACCGGACCCGTCGCGACGTCGGCCGTTGATGCAACTTTGTTGCATAATGCGGCATCCGACTCCCGGGAGATGCACGTGACCTCCGCCGGTCTTCTCGCCCTGTCCTTCGTCCTCGCCGCGACCGTGGCCCCACCGGTGCTCGCCCAGCACAAGCACGCGCACGACCACAAGCCGAAGCACGGTGGCGTCATCAGGGAAGCCGGCGGCTTCGTCTACGAGCTGGTCGCGAGGCCGACGGAGATCGTCGTCCACGTCACCGACGAGGCGGACAAGCCGGTGCCGGTGCGCGGGTCGACCGCGGCGGTTACGCTGATCGACTCCGGCACGCGCGTCGAGGTGCCGCTTGCGGCCGGACCCGAGAACCGGCACGCGGCGACCGGCACGTTCCCGGTCAGGCCAGGAATGAGCGCGCTGCTGGACGTCGCGGTCGGCGGCAAGCCGGTGGCGAAGCTTCGCTACACGCTGAAGTAGGCGCGCGGTTCCCGGCCGTGGCACCGCCGGTCGCGTTGGCGCGACCGCGGGCGATCGGCGGGTTATTCGGATACCATGGGCGCTGCAGGTGTCCGCCGCGGCTCATCGCGGCGGGTGAAACGGGAATGCGGTGACGGGCGCATCGAGCGTCCGGATTCCGCGGCTGCCCCCGCAACGGTAAGCCCTCAGAGGGTCCCCCACGACGCCACTGTCGCGCAGAGCGCGACGGGAAGGCGGGTGGATCCGCACGGCGAGCCCGGAGACCGGCCTGCACCCGGATGCGAGCGCCCTGCGGGGCTATCCGTTCGGTACCAGGGGCGACGCGGGGAGGCGTCGTCGCGGTGGCCGCCGGAGCGGCGTTGCTCGCGCCGTGCCCGTCTTCCGCGTCGTGCTCCCTCATGCGCCGATTCGTCACCGCCGTGCGGGGTCGCGCGGCCGCACGGAGACACGTCATGCCAGGGGTCAACCGCCCGCCCGCCCGCCGACGATGGCCGTGCTGGGCGCTCGCGCCGGCCGCGCTCATCGGGCCGTCGCTCGCCGCGGCGCAGGCGCTGCCGGTGCCGCCGATCGCGCAGCTCGCCCCGGTCGTGGTGACGGCGGCGCGCATGCCGCAACCGATCGCGACGCTCACCGCGGACCTCACCGTGATCGACGCCGATGCGATCGCGGCCTCGGGGTCACGCAGTTTCGCGGAGCTCCTGCAGGGCCAGCCTGGCGTCGAGATCGTCCAGAACGGCGGACCGGGCTCGACCTCCGGGGTGTTTCTGCGCGGCGCGAACCGTGGCCAGACGGTGCTCCTCGTCGACGGATTGCGCGTCTCGTCGTCGACGGTGGGCGCGCCCACGCTCGAGGCGATTCCGCTCGACCAGGTCGAGCGCATCGAGATCCTGCGCGGTCCCGCGTCGTCGCTCTACGGCGCGGATGCGATCGGGGGCGTGATCCAGGTGTTCACACGCCGGCCGGGCCCCGGCGTCTCCGGACGGCTCTCCGGCGGGCTCGGCACCGACGACACGCGTTCCGTGGCAGGCGGATTCTCGGCCACGCTGGGCGCCGTCGCGCTGTCGCTGCAGGCGGGCCACCGGCAAAGCGAAGGCTTCAACGCGTCGACCGACCCGTCCTCCTTCATCTGGAACCCCGACCGCGACGGTTACGACAGCAACGACGTCGGGGCGAGCGCGGCGGTGACGCTCGCGCCGGGGCACGAGGCGAGCGCGCGTTACATGCGCAAACGGCTGGACA
>CAYQAF010000402.1:0-2803 GCA_964415375.1 uncultured Alcaligenaceae bacterium | reverse complement strand
TCGTCTACTCGCTCGCCTACGGCGACCAGCCGGCGCTGATCTGCGAGATGGTCGACTGGGCGCGCACCGCCGGGTTCGAGGTCGTCGCGGCCGGCAAGGGCACGAAGTACCTGCCCGAGTACCACGCATCCACCCCCGCGACCGTGTGGCCGCACTACGGCTTCACGCCGGAGATGGTGGCGGCCGGCGACTTCAACGCGCAGATGTTCAATTCCTTCCTCGACGGCACGAAGAGCGCGATCGAGATGGCGGCGGTGGCGAACGCGACCGGGCTCGTCCCGGCACCCGGTGGCCTCGAGTTCCCGCCCTGTGGCGTCGACGACCTGCCGCGCGTGCTGCGACCCATCGACGAAGGCGGCCATCTCCACCACGTCGGCCAGGTCGAGGTGATCTCGTCGCTCGAGCGCGACGGCCGGCCGGTGTTCCGCGACCTGCGCTGGGGTGTGTACGTGACCTTCCGCGCGGGCGATGCGACCGGCGAGGACTACGTGCGCCGCTGCTTCAGGGAGTACGGTTTCTCGACCGATCCGTCGGGCCGCTACAGCGCGATGTACAAGCCGTACCACGCGATCGGTCTGGAGCTCGGCATCAGCGTCGCCTCGGCGGGACTGCGCCACGAGCCCACCGGCCAGCCGGTCGCCTGGCATGGCGACGTGGTCGCGACCGCCAAGCGCGATCTCGCGGCTGGGGAGACGCTGGACGGCGAAGGCGGCTACACCGTTTACGGCAAGCTGATGCCGGCCGCGGACTCGCTTGCGCTGGGCGGCCTCCCACTGGGACTCGCCCATGGCGTGAAGCTCAAGCGCGCCGTGGCCGCAAGCGCGTCGGTCCGCTGGGACGACGTCGCGTACGATGCAAACGGCGATGCCGTCAAATTCCGCCGCGAGATGGAACGCCTGTTCCGCCGCTGAACTTGCCGCCGTGTCGGGCCGCCCTCAGCCAGCCCGCTTGAACGTCGCGAGCACCGCGCCGGCGGCGACGAACAGCGCGCCGAACGTGCGGTTCATCGCCTTGATGTGGTGCGGCTCCCGCAGCAGGCGCAGCACGCGCGACGCGAACGCGGTGTAGCCGCTCATCACCACGAGGTCGGTGAACACCAGCGTCGCGCCGCAGATCGCGTACTGCGGAAGCTGCGGGCGCGACGGGTCGATGAACTGCGGCAACACCGCGAGCATGAACACGATGCCCTTGGGGTTGGTCGCGTTGACCAGGAAGCCCTTGAAAACGAGCTCACGCGGGGTCACCGGCAATGCGGCCTCGGCCGCCTTCGCGTCGACGGCGAACGCTGGTGCACGCCACTGCTCGATGCCCAGCCACACGAGATAGGCCACGCCCAGCCACTTCACTGCCGCGAACGCGACGGCAGACGCCGCGAGGATCGCCCCCAGCCCCGCGGCGACGATCGCCAGTACGAACATGATGCCGAGGATCAGCCCGACGATGTTCCAGAAGGCGGTGCGGAAGCCGTGGCGCAGCCCCGCCGCCATGCACGAGATCGCGCCCGCCCCTGGCGACAGGCTGATGAGCCAGGAGGCGACGAAGAAGGCGAGCCAGGTTTCGAGCGTCATGGTGTGCAGTGGCACGCGACGCACATTCTACGCATCCGTGCCGTCAATCGAGCGTGCCGCGGAAAGGGAACACGCCCCTCGCGCCCGGGATCGACCACCCGGTCGACTGCCGCGCCCGAGGCCGGTCGCGGCGTCGTCAGTACTTGACGCTGCAGCCGTAGGGCGTCGTGCTGGCGGTCGTCACCGGCTTGCCGGCGAGCGACTCGTTCAACGCCGCGCGGACGAAGTTGTTCGCGCCCTTGACGTCCGCCGGGTTGGCGGAGCGCTTGTCGTCGATCGCGCCCGCGTAGACGACCTTGCCGGCGGGGTCGATGACGAACATGTGCGGCGTGGTTCGCGCGGCATAGGCGCGGCCGGTCGTGCTGGCGTCGTCGATCAGCACGGCTTTCGGCGAGCCGCCCTGCTTCTGCATCCACGCCGCCATCTGCGCGCCGTCCTTGTACTCGGAGTGATCGCGGCTGGTCGAGTTGACCGACAGCCAGACCACCTCCTTCGCGCCGAATTCCTTCTGCAGCGCCTGCATGTTCTTCGCGTTGTAGTGCTTCTGCACGAACGGGCACTCGGGATTGGTCCACTCCAGCACGACGTGCTTGCCGCGGAACTCCGAAAGCTTCACCGGCTTGCCGGAGGCGTCGTTGACCGTGAAGTCGGGCGCGGGCTGGCCCGGCGTGGCGGCGAGTGCCGCCCCGGCGAGGAGCGCGACGACGGCAGCGGAGACGAGGCGAACAGCTGGGAAGTGCATGGAGATCTCCTCGGAAGGGGTGCGGGATCGTACCGCGACCTGCGTCAGACGACGGTAACGGGAAGCGGTTCCCGCACGTTCATAGTGTCGAAAGCGCGTCGTGGATCATTCCGGCCTGCAGCACCTCGGGAAGCACGAGTGGGCTCTTGCCCGGACGATGCAGCACGTACACGGGTACGCCGTTGCGGCCGAGTGCAGCGAGCGCCTGCGTGATCTCCGGGTCGCGGCGGGTCCAGTCGGCACGCACCAGCGCGACGTTCTTGCGGCCGAAAGCCGCAATGACGTCAGGGTCATTCAGCACGAGCCGCTTGTTGACCTGGCAGGTGACGCACCACGCCGCGGTGAAGTCGACGAATACCGGGCGACCCGCTGCCGCGAGCGATTCGACGCGAACCGGCGAGAACGCCTGCCATCGATCGTCCGCGGCTGACTTCGCGGCGCCGGCCTCGGCGGTCGCGCCGGGCCCGGCGACGAGCGGTGCCATCAGCACGCC
>CAYQAF010000401.1:0-2806 GCA_964415375.1 uncultured Alcaligenaceae bacterium | reverse complement strand
TCGCGCTCGAAGTTGCGCCGTGTCGTTTCGTCGGGGAACGTGAGCCAACGCGCGGTCGCGATGTTGGCGTTGTCGTAGAGCGCGTCGACCTTGTACTCGGTGGCGAGGCGGTGCGCGACGATCTCGAACTGCAGCGGGCCGACGGCGCCCAGCATCATCGCGTTGCCCGACGTCGACTCGAAGACCTGGATCGCGCCTTCCTCGCCCAGCTCCTGCAGGCCCTTGGCGAGCTGCTTGGCCTTGAACGGATCGCGCGGACGCGCGACGCGGAATAGCTCGGGCGCGAAGTACGGGATGCCCTTGAAGGCGAGCACCTCGCCCTCGGTCAGCGTGTCGCCGATCTGCAGCTGGCCGTGGTTGTGGATGCCGAGGATGTCGCCGGCGACCGCGTCCTCGGAGTGCACGCGCTCGTTGGCCATGAAGGTGAGCGCGTTGCTGAGCTTCATCTCGCGGCCCTCGCGCAGGTGGCGCACCTTCATGCCCGGCGTGTACCGCCCGGAGCAGACCCGGAAGAACGCGATGCGATCGCGGTGCCGCGGGTCCATGTTGGCCTGGATCTTGAACACGAAGCCCGTGAACGGGGCTTCCGGCGGCTCGACGATGCGCGCTCCGCCGTTGCGCGGCTGCGGCGGCGGCGCCCAGTCGACCAGTGCCTGCAGGATCTCCTGCACGCCGAAGTTGTTGATCGCGGAGCCGAAGAATACCGGCGTCTGGCGGCCGGCGAGAAAGCGCGCGAGTTCGAACGGGGGGCTGGCACTGTCGAGCAGCTCGACGTCGTGGCGCAGCGTCGCGACCTCGTCCGGGAAGAGCTCCGTGAGGCGCGGGCTCGCGATGCCCTCGATCAGCTCGACGTGCTCCGAGACGCGTTCGCCCCCGGGGGTGAAGCGCATCAGCCGGTTGTTGAGCAGGTGCCATACGCCGCGGAACGCCTTGCCCATGCCGAGCGGCCACGTCACGGGCGCGCAGTCGATGCGGAGCACCGACTCGATCTCCTCGAGCAGGGCGAGCGGCTCGCGCACCTCGCGGTCCATCTTGTTGACGAACGTGATGATCGGCGTGTCGCGCAGGCGGCACACCTCGAGCAGCTTGATCGTCTGCGCCTCGACGCCCTTTGCCGCGTCGATCACCATCACCGCCGCATCCACCGCGGTGAGCACCCGGTAGGTGTCCTCGGAGAAGTCCTGGTGGCCGGGCGTGTCGAGCAGGTTGATCGTGTGTCCCTCGTACGGGAACTGCATCACCGAGCTCGTCACCGAGATGCCGCGCTCCTTCTCGACTTCCATCCAGTCGGAGGTTGCGTGGCGGGCGCTCTTGCGCGCCTTCACCGTGCCGGCGAGCAGGATCGCGCCACCGAACAGCAGCAGCTTCTCGGTGAGCGTGGTCTTGCCGGCGTCCGGGTGCGAGATGATCGCGAACGTGCGCCGCTGCGCGACGTCGCGCACGAGGTCGGGGGGAAACGATCGGGCCTGCATGGTCGGGTCCGTCCGCGCGGGGGCGGGCGCAGAAACGAAAACCGCCGGCCGGGAGTCGGCAGGCGGCAGATCGCAGGATTATACCGCGGCGCCCCCGGGCGCCACTGCGGGGCGAAAGCGTCAGCGCGGGGCGACGGGGCCGGCGGCGTGGCGGGTCAGGAGTGCGTGGATCTCGATGAGCTTGGCCTTGACGATCGCGGCGTTCTCGGGGCCCATGCGCAGCATCAGCTTCTGGGCCGAGGGCAGCGTTTCGAGCCCGCGGTCGACGTACTCGTAGTACACCTTCGGCTGCACGACGCGAAGCGGCGCCGCGACCTCGGGTGTGGCGAGCGTGACCTCGACCACCTCGACCAGCCGGTCGTTGAAGTGTCCGTGGGGGTAGCCGAGCTCGCGATAGGCCTGCTCGAACAGCGGATAGTGGCGCTCGTACAGCATGACGAGCTTTGCCGCATCGACGAGTTCGAGGACGCGCACGTACGCGGCGTAGCGCGCGGCATTGGCGTCAGCGATCGCGAGCCCGCTCGTGGCGAAGGTGGTCTGGAACGGGCCGGGCACCGGCTTCACCGGCATGTTCGCGGAGAACAGCGAACGGCGCGGCAGGTTGTCGACCGTGGCGACGACGTTGCGCACGAAGTCGCGCGGCTCGAGGATCGCCGCGAGTGCGCCGCCGGCGAGGAAGGCGCGCAGCCCCGCTTCGAGCGCCGCGTCGCTCGCGTCGATCGGCGGCTGCGGCGCGTTGGACGCGAGGATCGGATACCGCGCCGCGTCGCCCGTCGCACCAAGTGCGGTCGAACTCGCGCCGGCTGCCCGGCTCGCCGCCTGCCCGGGCACGGCGGGCGCGCCGAACTGCGGTTGCCAGAACACCGACACCACCGCGACCGCAGCGAGCAGGCCGATCAGCGGTGCGAGCCACCGGGCAGGATGCCGCCGGCCGCGGCGCGGGGACGGCTCCGGCTCGATGGCCGGGAGACGGTCGGCACGCGACAGGTCGGAAACGTAGGGTTCGCTGCGGGCTTCACTCATCACGCGATGCCTCGAAAAACGGCGACGGGGACGGCGGCGGCGCGACGCGTCGGCGGTCGACGCCGTGCGCCCGCGGGCGCCGCCGTCAATGGGCGTGCCTGACCGCCGGGTCCCGGCGAGCAAGCCCTGTATGCTACCCGACGTAGGCTGCGGCGTGGAGAGCGCAGTCAAAGGAGGCGCCAGCGCCGCCTCGCCATGACCTCGGGACGGCAGCGCGCGCCCGCCGCGCGCGCCGTGCTCAGCGATCCTTCGCCGCCTCGATCTGCGAGGGCGCGTCGAGGGTCCACTGGAGCACCTGCATGCCGCCGAGC
>CAYQAF010000400.1:0-2821 GCA_964415375.1 uncultured Alcaligenaceae bacterium | reverse complement strand
TGATCAACCAGGATGGCACGGTCTACGAGAAGGACCTCGGCCCCGACACCCCGGTGGCCGGCCGGAAGATGCAGCGCTTCGATCCCGGACCCGGCTGGTCGCCGGTGCCGACCACGCGGTGATCCCATGAACACAGTCACGCGGACATCGCGTTGCTTGCCGGTCCATCCCGCGGGCCCTCGAAGCATGCGAGCAAGCCACACCACGCGCAGCGCTCGTGCGACCACGCTCGCCACGCTGGCCGCACTCGCTATCCCGGTCAGCGCCCACGCGTCGTTCCTCCCGCCCGAGCTGATGGACAAGGCGGCGATGTACCTCGCGTGGTTCGTCATCATCGCCGTTCCGATCGGCGGCATCGTGCTGTTCTGGCTGGTGCACATCCTGCCGGAGAAGATCGCCCACAAGCGCCACCACCCGCAGCGCGACGCCATCCAGGTGTTGTGCCTGCTGTCGCTGGTGTTCGGCGGCCTGCTGTGGCCGATTGCCTGGCTGTGGGCGTACACGAAGCCGGCGGGCTACCGGCTCGCCTACGGCACCGAGAAGCACGACGACTACTACCGCGAAATGGCCGAGAAGGCGCATGCAGGCGAGCTCGCGCAGCATGAGCTCGACCACCTGCGCGAGGAGCTCGACGCGATCAACGCCAAGGGCGCGCTGACCGCGGAGATGAAGGCGCTGCGCAAGGGCCTCGCCACGGCGCACGCGGCGCCGCCCGGACCGGTGTCGGCGCAGGCCGCGCCGGCCGGTGCCGGCACGTCCGGGGGAGACGCCTGATGGAAGCCCTGCTGCTCGGTATCTACGCGTTCTTCGTCTGGCTGATCTTCATCAAGTTCAAGTGGCTGCCGTGGAACACGACCTCGCAGGTCACCGTCGTCATCATTCCGATCGTCGCGATGGCGGCGCTGATCCTCACGCTCAATGTGGTCGCCCCGTCGTCGTCCGACGTTCGCGTCGTGAAGTACGTCGTGCAGGTGATCCCGCAGGTGCGGGGGCGGGTGATCGAAGTGCCGGTGGAACCCAACCGGCTGGTCAAGAAGGGCGAGCTCCTGTTCCGCATCGACCCGACGCAGTACCAGAACGATCTCGACGTTGCCAAGGCGAAGCTCGCGGCCGACGAGGCGAAGTTCGCGCAGGCTGGCGCAAATCTCGCGGATGCCTCGGCCGGGGCGCGCGAGCTGCAGGAACAGCTCAAGTCTGCCAGCGCGCAGGTCAAGGTGCTGCAGCCGAGACTCGAACTGGCACGGTTGCGGGTCCGGCAGAATCGGGAACTGGTGGCCGCCGGAGCCGGCGACCGCTTTGCGCTGGAGCAGGCCGAGGCCAACGTGATCGATCTGGAGGCGCAAATCCTGACGGCCGCCGCGAACGAGGCCCAGGTCACGCAGCGGTTGTCGGGTCGGGTCAACAACGAGCAGGCGACGGTCGCCGCGGCGCGGGCGCAGCTCGCGACCGCCAAGGCGCAGGTCGATGTGAGCCGCGCGGATCTCGCGAACGCGCAATGGAACCTCGACCAGACGGCCGTCTTCGCACCGGCGAGCGGGTACGCGATCAACGTCCAGCTGCGGCCGGGGTCGTTCGTCGTCTCGCTGGGGGTGACGCCGGCGATGAGCTTCGTCGAGGAAGAGTATCAGGTGATCGCGCTCTACGCGCAGAACGAGCTGCAGCTGGTCGAGCCCGGCAACCATGCGGAGTTCACCCTCAAGACCCATCCGGGCCGCGTCATCAAGGCCAAGGTGGACTCGATCGTCTGGGCGCAGGGGCAGGGCCAGGTGCCGGTGTCGGGCACGGTGCCGCAGACCGGCATCTTCCCGCAGGTGCCGGGCCGGTTTCCGGTCAAGCTCGAGGTCGAGGAGCGCGATCGCGACCTCTTCCTCCCCGCCGGGGCGGGCGGAGCGGGGGCGATCTACACCGAGCACGCGCAAGCGATCCATATCCTGCGGATGGTGATCCTGCGCATCGGCACGATCACCGACAACCTGGTGCTGAAGCTGCACTGATGCGAGCCTTGTTGCATCGCGCTGCCGTTCTCGCGGCGACCGTTGCGGTTGCCGTGCTGGGGGGGTGCGCGCTCAATCGTCCGCCCACGACCGGCGAGCTGCAGCAGCAGGCGCTGCCGCACACGAACGTTCCGGCCGCATGGAAGGCGGCGGGGGGCGCTCCGGACCCGGCGGGCGACTACTGGCTGTCGACGTTCGACGATCCCGCGTTGTCGGTGCTGGTCAATGAGGCGCAGACCTACAACGCCGACCTGCAGGTGGCGGCGGCGCGCGTCGAGCAGGCCGCCGGTTACGTGAAGGTGGCGCATGCCTCGCTGTTGCCGGCCGTGGGCGTCGTCGGCATGGCCGGCGGCAAGTCGGGGGGCAGCGGCGGCCTGGACGGGATCTGGCTCAACGCGTCGCTGGAGCTCGACGTGTGGGGCCGCCTGCGCTACGGGCAGGCGGCGGCGCAGGAGCAGGCCGCGGCGCTCGCGGCGGACTACGCGTACGCGCGCCAATCCATCGCCGCGATGGTGGCCAAGGGCTGGTTCGTCGCGATCGAGGCCGGGCTGCAGCGGACGATCGCACAGGACGCGCTGCGCTCCTCGGAGACGTTGCTGCGCGTCGCCGAGGACCGGTTGCGCATCGGCAACGGCAACGAGCAGTCGGTGGCGGAGGCGCGCGCGAACGTGGGCAGCTACCGCGACCGATTGCGCCAGATCGACCTGGCGCGAGAGCAGGCGATGCGCGCGCTGGAGCTGCTCCTCGGGCGCTATCCCGCCACGGAGATCGCCGTTGCCTCGCGCCTCCCCGAATGCCGCCACCGGTGCCGGTCGGCATGCCCTCGC
>CAYQAF010000399.1:0-2824 GCA_964415375.1 uncultured Alcaligenaceae bacterium | reverse complement strand
CTTCGCGCTGCGCGCTCCGGGCCTGATTCGCCCTCGGGGCGGCCCTTCGGGCTCAATGGGCGTCGCGTGTCCATGGGGGCTGCGTGTGCGGGGCGAGCCTTGCGCGCGACAGCCGATGCCCGGTGCCGCGGGAGTCCAGCGATTATACAATCCATGTTTACCCTCTCGCGGCCGCATCCGCGGCCGGTCCGCTCATGTCCGACACCGCCCGCGAATCGATGCAATACGACGTCGTGATCGTCGGCGGCGGGCCCGCCGGGCTCGCCGCGGCGATCCGCTTGAAGCAGCTCGCCGCGAGTGCCGGACGCGAAGTAACGGTATGCGTGCTCGAGAAGGGCTCCGAGATCGGCGCGCACATCCTGTCCGGCGCGGTGATCGATCCCAGGGCGCTGACCGAGCTCCTCCCCGACTGGAAGGATCGCGACGCGCCGATTCGCACCGCGGTCACCGAGGACCGCTTCCTGCTGCTCACCGCCGAGAAGGCGTGGCGCATCCCGAACTGGTCGCTGCCGCGGCTCATGGACAACCACGGCAACTACGTCGTGAGTCTCGGCAACATCTGCCGCTGGCTCGGCGGGGTCGCCGAGTCGATGGGCGTGGAGATCTATCCCGGCTTCGCCGCGGCCGAGGTGCTCCACGACGAGCACGGCGCCGTGATGGGAGTCGCTACCGGCGACATGGGGATCGCCAAGGACGGAACGCGCAAGCCCTCGTTCCAGCGCGGCATGGAGCTCCACGCCAAGTACACGCTGTTCGCGGAAGGGGCGCGCGGCTCGCTGTCGCAGGCGCTGATGTCGCATTTCAACCTGCGCGACGGCGTCGACCCGCAGAAGTTCGGCATCGGCATCAAGGAACTGTGGGAGGTTGCTCCCGACCGCCACCGCCCGGGCCTCGTCATCCACAGCCAGGGTTGGCCGCTGCCGAACGACGTCGGCGGCGGCTCGTTCCTCTACCACTTCGACGAGCGGCTGGTGTCGGTGGGCTTCGTCGTGCACCTCGACTACGCCAATCCCCACCTCTCGCCGTTCGACGAGTTCCAGCGCTTCAAGACGCACCCGGCGATCCGCGACACCTTCGCCGGCGGCAAGCGCCTCGCCTACGGTGCGCGCGCGATCAACGAGGGGGGGCTGCAGTCCGTGCCGAAGCTCGCCTTCCCCGGTGGCGCGCTGATCGGCTGCAGCGCAGGCTTCGTCAACCTGCCGCGCATCAAGGGCAGCCACAACGCGATGAAGACGGGAATGCTTGCCGCCGAGGCCGCATTCGCCGCGCTCGGCGAGGGCCGCCAGCGCGACACGCTCGCCGCCTGCGACGATGCGTGGAAGCAGTCCTGGGTCTACGAGGACCTGTGGAAGGTGCGCAACGTGAAGCCCGGCCTCAAGTGGGGGCTCTGGGCGGGCATGGCGCACGGCGGCGCGCACATGTGGCTCGCCGACCTCGGCCTCGGCGCGCTCGCGCCGTGGACGCTGCGACATGCCCGGGCGGACCACGCCACGCTGCGTCCCGCCGCGGAGATGCCGCGGATCGACTATCCGAAGCCGGACGGCGTGCTCACGTTCGACAAGCTCTCCTCGGTGTTCCTGTCGAACACCAACCACGAGGAGGACCAGCCGGCGCACCTCACGCTGCGCGACCCGTCGGTGCCGGTCGCCGTCAACCTCGCGACCTACGACGGCCCGGAATCGCGCTACTGCCCCGCCGGCGTCTACGACTTCGTCGACGCCGAGGCGGGCAGCAAGCGCCTGCAGATCAACGCGCAGAACTGCGTCCACTGCAAGACCTGCGACATCAAGGATCCCCGGCAGAACATCCGCTGGGTGACGCCCGAGGGCGGCGGCGGACCGAACTACCCGGGCATGTAAGCCCGGCGCCGCCCCGCGCCGCCCGTGGCGCGTCCTTCACGGTCGGTATGTTGACTACCGTCATGGAAAATCGGGCCATGCGCGCCGACAATTGCCGTGGTGTCCCCGCGCCGGGGCCGTGCGGGTGATGCGCACGCGTTCGGTGCAACCGACCCACTCCGACGGCCTCGCGAACCATCCAAGGCACGTCATGTCCCGCCCCGCCCAACGTTCCCGGTTGCAGAAGCCGGCGCAGAAACTCTCGATCGGTCGCGCCGCCGCGAAGCGCGCGCCGCGCACCAAGTGGGTCTACCTGTTCGAGGAGGGCGACGCCTCGATGAAGGCGCTCCTCGGCGGCAAGGGCGCGAACCTCGCCGAGATGACGAAGCTGGGACTGCCGGTGCCGCCCGGCCTGATCGTGACCACGGAAGCCTGCAACGCCTACCTCGCCTCGGACGGCTTCCCGCCGGGGCTGTGGGACCAATTGACGAAGGCGCTCGCCAAGGTCGAGCAGAAGACCGGCAAACGCTTCGGCGATGCACGCAACCCCCTCCTCGTCTCCTGCCGTTCCGGCGCAAAATTCTCGATGCCCGGCATGATGGACACGGTGCTCAACCTCGGCATGAACGACACCGTCGCCGCGCGACTCGCAGCGCTCTCGTCCGACCGCAGGTTCGCCTTCGACGCTTACCGCCGCCTGGTGCAGATGTTCGGCACCGTCGTGCTCGGACTGCCGGACGAACCGTTCGAGGAAGTGCTCGCCCGTCATCGTGGCGTGCGTGGCATCGCGAACGACGCCGACCTCGCCGCCGACGACCTGGCCGCGGTCACCGACGAGTTCAAGGAGATCGTGCGCGACCGCACCGGCAAGCCCTTCCCGACCGACCCGATCGAGCAGTTGCGGCTGGCCGTCGAGGCGGTGTTCCGCTCGTGGAACGGCAAGCGCGCGATCGACTACCGCAACGCCGCCGGCATCGCCCACGACC
>CAYQAF010000398.1:0-2825 GCA_964415375.1 uncultured Alcaligenaceae bacterium | reverse complement strand
TGTGGTACGCGAAGTCCCTGACCTTCTTCGCCTCGTCGAACTTGATGATCACCGTGAGGGTCTTCTGCGACGTCGACGCCGCACCCGTCGACCGGCCTGCGTTGCTGCCGGCGCCACCGACGACGTTTCCGCCGCCGCCGAAGATCAGCGCAGCGACGCCGCCGCTGCTGGTGGAATAAGCCACGTCGGTCGAGAACTTGTCGTAGATCCACACCTCGCGCCGCAGCTCGTCGGTGCTGACGATGTTGGGCGAACCGAGGACCTGCGCCACCTCGGCGCCGGACATTCCGACCCTGATTTCCTTCTGGACGGTGCCGACCGTGACCCGGTCGGCCGTTGGGTTGGCGACATCGGCGCGATGCTCCGATGCAGTCATGCAGCCCGAGATGGCGGCCAGCGCGATGCCAGCGGTCACGAACCCTGTGAACCGCGTACACATTGTCGTTACCCTCGATCCGATTGTGGACGTCTCCGATTGGACGACATCAGACTACTCTTGCTGCCGCACTGCCTGTTTACGTAACAACCGATAGGCGCCTGCACCAAGAATTATTGGCTCGGCACGCCCTACTCAGGCGGTGCCGGTGGAGGCGCGCGCAAGCGGTCCAGCAGAGCCGTTCGATCGTCGTACGTCTGTCGGTCCGCGCTCTCGGTCGCCGGCATCAGCGGTTCGAGCACCTCCAGCATCTGCAGGTCGGTCATTCCAGGCTCGGCAGTCGCGGCGGCCGGACAGCCACGGGCACGCTTGAGCCGCAACAGCTCGAAGATGCGATAGTCGGCCGCATTCAGCACGGCGTGACCACCGTCGTTCAGGTAGCCAGGATGACCAAGACCCAATGAAAGCGGAACCATCAGGAAATTGCCTGCGTAGCGCGCAGCCTTGTGGCCACTGGTCTCCAGTTCCCCCCCGTCATCTCGGATGACCCAGCGCACCGTGTCGATCTTCAGAATGGCCGCGTCCAGCTGGCCGCAGTCGTAGCTCGCGTATTCGGGCCGGACGGCCTCGGCCGGATGCTGGATCATGGGACGGTAGACGCAACCGATGGATGCGTTGCACGCCTCGAGCATGGCAATGTCGGCATAAGCCACCTCGACACCGATGCCCGGCGGGCGTTCTTCCTTGAGGTTCGGCTCGATGGTGACGCCGACGATGCGATCCTCCTCGACCGTCTGCACCTTCAAGGACAGGCGCTCGCGGTTCGTCGTAAGGACGCGGATTTCGTCGCCGTTCCTGATGTTCAGCCGGCGCGCTTCACTCGGCGTATCGGGCGTGTACGATGGGGTCGCACAGGCGCTGCAGACGCAGGCGACCGCCAACAGCATCAGGCTCTGATTGAGCCGCATGGGTGTCCTACCCGACCTCGCTGGCCCGCTCTCCTCGGGTCTTGCGATGGAGCTTGCTCTCGGCATTGAGCCGAGACAATTCGCGGTTGTGCTTAATCCGAGTGCGACAGGGGCGCCCAGGCCGACGGCAGGTCGCCGGACGTCACGCACGCATTCAAGCGATCGGCCAGGAAATCGCCAAGCGACTTTCGAGTCGCCCGGCGATCCGTCCCCAAACCCGGCCGCAGCTCGACCTAGGCGAAAGTGCTGGCCGGCGCCTCCGCGATCGCCTGCAGCGCATCGCCGGCGCTCGTTGGCTTCGTCAGCGCCAGGTCCCCCAGCGACACGATGCCCACGAGCCGCTTGCCGCGATCCAGCACCGGCAGGCGCCGGACCTGGAGGTCGCCCATGACGTTGGCGACGTCACGGACGGACTCGTCGTCGTAGACGTACTTGATCTCCGCGGACATGATTTCGCGGACCGTGCTTTCCCGCGGTATCAGTCCCCGCGCCACGGCACGAATCGCGATGTCGCGATCGGTCACCATGCCCACGAGACGATCGTTCTCGGCGACGGGCAGGCTGCCGAAGTCCTGTTCCTCCATCATGCGCGCGGCCGACTCGAGGGTGTCGTCCGGGGAGACGATCCTGACGTCGCGGGTCATGACTTCGCTGATGATCATTGCCTGGCTCCTTTCTCATGGTGTGCGTCAACGACGACAAAGGTACAACGCACCCACGCAGCGTCCCCTCCGCGCCTGTCCTGAATCGTTGTAGGAGAGGTCCGGCGCAACCGTGCGTCGCTGTAGGACACCGCCTACAGCAAGCCGCTGCAACGTGCGGCTGACCGATCGAGCCGCGCACGTAGACTCGGGCAATGCCCATTGCAGCTCCGCACGCACGCGACTGGGGACGACGGAGCCAGCAGTCGCTGGTCGTGATCGCCATCGTGCTCGTCATCGGCTCGCTGCATCTGGCGAAGTCCGCCGTCGTGCCGATCCTGTTTGCGGTCTTCCTGGCGATGCTGCTCGCGCCTGCCGTGGCGCTGGTGCGCCGCCTCGGCGTGCCTCGGGCCATGGCAGCCGGTATCGTCGTCGCGTCGCTGATTGCTGTCGTTGGCCTGGGGCTCAATGCCACCTGGCGGCCCGCTCGAGGCTGGCTGGACACGGCTCCGGAGACGATGCGCACGCTGGAGCGCAAGCTTCGTCCCGTCACTCGCTTCATTGCCAAGGTCGAGTCGGTGTCCGAGCAGGCCGAGCGCGTCACGGATCCCGGCGCGACCAAGAGTGGCACGAAGGCGCCTGCGACCACGGCCGAAAAGAAATCGACGATCGCGAACACACAGGAATGGCTGGTCGCGATCCTGACGACGCTGATGGTGACCTATTTCCTGCTCGCAGCCGGACCGTCGCTGCTGGTGAAAATCGAGGCCGCGCGGGGGGCACGGAAATCGAACACGCGACTGCTGCGCGTGACGACGGCGATCAGCGACGACCTGAGCC
>CAYQAF010000397.1:0-2828 GCA_964415375.1 uncultured Alcaligenaceae bacterium | reverse complement strand
CTCCGGGTCGAGCGCGCTGGTGGGTTCGTCGAACAGGATGACTTTCGGCTTCATGGCCAGCGAGCGCGCGATGGCGACGCGCTGCTGCTGGCCTCCCGAGAGCTTCGCAGGGTAGGCGTCGATCTTGTCGCCGAGACCGACCTTCTGCAGCAGCGCCCGGCCTTCCTCGCGCGCGAGCGGCATCGGCACCTTCTTCACGTACACAGGCCCTTCGATCACGTTCTGGATCGCGGTCCGGTGCGGGAACAGGTTGAAGCGCTGGAATACCATGCCGACTTCGGTGCGCAGCCGGTGGATGTCGCGGTCGTCCCGGCGGATCAGCCGGCCCTCGATCGTCAGCTCACCGGAGTCGTACGACTCCAGGCCGTTCATGCAACGGAGCAGCGTGGACTTGCCCGAGCCCGAGGCGCCGATGATGCACACCACCTCGCCCTTGGCGATCTCGAGGCTCACGTCGTCGAGCACGCGATGGGTGCCGAACGACTTGGACAGGTTCTTGACGGAGATCATCGGCGCCCGAACCGCTTTTCGAGCCAGTGCGCCAGCGCGGTGAGCGGCAGGCTCATGGTCAGATAGAGCAGTGCGACCAGCGTGAACACCGTCATGTTCTTGAACGTGGACGACGCGATCAGCTGTCCCTGGCGCGCCAGTTCGGCCACGGTGATGGTCGACGCGATCGACGAGTCCTTGAGCATCATGATCATCGTGTTGCCGTACGGCGGCAGCGTGATGCGGATCGCCTGCGGCATGATCACGCGGCGCAGCACCAGCAGGTAACGCATGCCGAGCGACTGCGCGGCCTCGATCTTCCCGTGGTCGATGGCTTCGATGCCGGCGCGGAAGTTCTCCGCCTGGTACGCCGAGTACGCGATCCCGAGCCCGATGAAGCCAGCCTGGAAGGCCGTCAGGCCCCAGATTGACCCGCTGAACTACGTTGCTGCCTTCCGGAGCGATCGACCAAACTCGATGGTCGGTCCGCTGTCCGATCTGGCCGTATCGCTAAGCAACTTCGAACGCAAGCGCGTCGCTCCCAAGCGGCATCGCAAGTAGGTGGCGCCGGTCGGCCGCGCGTAGTGACATGAGAAAGCGCCTGGGTTCATACGCCATAGCGCATATTCTCTATTTATGCGCTAAAACGTATATTGACAATTTATACGCTAGAGCGCATATTGATCCGGAGGAGTGACCCATGGATCAGATCGCCCGCACGCCCCAGCAGATCGGGGCCGCCGTCCGCCGCCGGCGCAAGCAGATGGCGCTTTCCCAGGACGCGCTGGGAGAGCGCATTCGCCTGCGTCAGGCGACGATTTCCAAGCTCGAAGCCGGGGAGCCCGGCGTGCGTCTTCAGACGCTGCTCGATGCGCTCTCGGCGCTCGGCCTTGAGCTTGTCATCCGCCCCCGGAGCACGGCGTCGCCGCGCGACATCGAGGAAATCTTCTGATGGCCGGGCGCAGGAAGACGCATATCCCGCTGGATGTTTTCCTCAACGGCCGCCTCGTCGGGCACTTGCGCCGCGAGTCGGGCGGCGCCGTTGACTTCCTTTATGCCGATAAGTGGCTGGCATGGGAGAACGCCTTTGCGGTGTCGCTGTCGCTGCCGCTGCGCGAGGATCGCTATGTCGGCGCGCCGGTGCTCGCGGTCTTCGACAACCTGCTGCCCGACAACGACGACATCCGCAAGCGCCTGGCGGCGCGCACCGGGGCCGAGGGCATCGATGCGTTCAGTCTGCTGGGCGCCGTCGGCCGCGATTGCGTCGGCGCGCTGCAATTCCTGCCCGAGGGCGAAGCACCGCCCGCGCAGGAGGCGGTATCGGGCCGCGCACTGAGCGACGAAGAAGTCGCCGCGATCCTGGGCGATCTCGCGCAGGCCCCGCTGGGTGTGACCGCCGAAGCCGAGTTTCGGATTTCGCTCGCGGGCGCGCAAGAAAAGACGGCGCTCTTGTGGTGGGACGACGCCTGGCACATTCCGCACGGCGCGACACCGACGACTCACATTCTCAAGCCCGAAATCGGCAAGCGCGGCGGCGTCGATCTCTCGAAGAGCGTCGAGAACGAGTATCTGAGCCTGAAGATCGCCAAGGCGGCGGGCCTGCCGTGCGCAGGCGCGCGGATCGCGGCGTTCAACGGCACGCGCGCGCTGGTGGTCGAGCGCTTTGACCGCCGCTGGACAAAGGACGGGCGACTGCTGCGCCTGCCGCAGGAGGATTGCTGTCAGGCGCTCGGCGTCGCGCCCGCCCGCAAGTACGAACCAGACGGCGGGCCGGGCATCGTTCTCATTCTCGAACTGCTGAAGGCGAGCGACGATCCCGAGGCCGATCAGCGCCTGTTCCTGAAAGCGCAAGCCCTGTTCTGGCTGCTCTTCCGCCTGCTGCGCGCCCTGGCCCAACACCTCACCGGCGTGCGTGTGGCGATAGGTTAAATTAAAAGGTTTGGGCGCAGCGATGTTGCGCCCAAACCAGCGAGTGAAATTATGCGCCTTCGGCGATGATGCGGTCGACCACCAGCTGGCGGAAGGCCGGCGAGAGGCTGGCGAAGTAAGCGCTGAAACCGGTCACGCGCACCACCAAGTCAGGATACAGGCTTGGGTCCTTGTGCGCTTCCAGGACTTTCTCGTGGTCCATGATGTTCATGTTGATCTGCGTCCCGCCCATCTCGAAGTGGGTGCGGATCAGGCTGGCAACCAGATCGACCCCGCCCTCTTCTTTGGAAATCATCGGGTCGAGCTCGATCTGCATGGGGGCGGTGTTGCCGTAACCGGGCTGGACGGAAGCGATCGCCGCAGCCATGGCCGTCGGCGCGCCGTCGCGGCGAAATCCTGGTTCGGGATTG
>CAYQAF010000396.1:0-2832 GCA_964415375.1 uncultured Alcaligenaceae bacterium | reverse complement strand
GAGGCGGACGGCGGCACCGACTACCGGTTGCGGGCGCTCGAGCAGGCACCTGTGTACCACGTTCCCGCGGACGCGGCGGCCGACGCCGCGCTCGCCCGCATGTTCGACGCCGTGGCGAGCGGTCCGGACGAGAACCCGCGGCTCGCGATCGAGGGGCGCACGATCGTCGCCAGGCGGCGCGCCGGCGGCGCGGCCTGGTTCGACTTCGCCGCGCTCTGCGCGGGGCCCCGGTCGCAACGGGACTACCTCGAGCTCGCGCGCGAGTTCGCCGTGATCCTCGTGTCCGGCGTGCCCCGGATGGACGCCGGGATGGCGGACCAGGCGCGGCGTTTCACCTGGCTCGTCGACATCCTGTACGATCACCGCGTGAAGCTCGTCCTGTCGGCCGCGGTCGCGGCCGAGTCGCTCTACGTCGAAGGCCCGAACGCGCAGGAATTCCCGCGCACCGTGAGCCGCCTGGTCGAAATGCGCTCCCACGACTACATGGCGCTCGCCCACGCGAGCGCGGCCTGACGCCACACGGAAGTACAACGCAGCAGAAGCCCAAGGAGGATCACCGTGCAAAAGTTCAAGGCCTACCGGACCTTCGAGGAGGACAAGGTCGTGTCGAGCCGCTTCGTCGAGCTCTCGCTCGACGATCTCGACGCCGGCGACGTCGTCGTGCGCACCAAGTACTCGACGATCAACTACAAGGACGCGCTGTCGCACAACGGCACCGGCCGCATCATGCGCAAGTACCCGACGGTCGCCGGCATCGACATGGCCGGCACCGTCGAGTCGTCGCAGGACCCGCGCTGGAAGCGCGGCGACAAGGTGGTCGTGCACGGCTACGACATGGGCGTCGCGCACGACGGCGGCTACAGCGAGCACGTACGCGTGCCCGGCGACTGGATCGTGCGACGTCCCGAGAGCATGACCGCGTTCGACGCGATGACGCTCGGCACCGCGGGGTATACCGCGGCGCTCGCGATCATGCTGATGGAGCAGAACGGACTCAAGCCGGCGAACGGGCCGGTCGCGGTCACCGGCGCGACCGGCGGCGTGGGCTCGGTCGCGGTCGAGATCCTGGCGAAGAGCGGCTACCACGTCGTGGCGATCACCGGCAAGCCGGAGGAGAAGGCCTACCTGGCCAGTCTCGGCGCGAAGGAGGTGCTCGACCGGCGCGGCATCGACCTCACGAAGATCCGGCCGCTCGACAAGGCGACCTGGGCGGGCGCGGTCGACAACCTCGGCGGCGATCTCCTCGCGTGGCTGCTGTCGACGATGAAGGTGGGCGGCATGGTCGGTGCGGTGGGGCTTGCCGCCGACATGAAGCTCCACACCACCGTCGCGCCGTTCATCCTGCGCGGCGTCGGCCTGCTCGGGGCCGACAGCGCGAACACCCCGATGCCGCTGCGGCAGAAGGTGTGGAACAAGCTCGCGGTCGAATGGCGTCCCGACGTCGTCCACGACCAGGTGCGCACGATCGACTTCGACGAGCTGCCCACGCACTTCGACGCGTACCTCAAGGGCATGGTGCGCGGGCGGACCGTGGTCCGCATCGGCGCCGACACGCACCCCTAGGGAAGCTCTGCGCAACCGGTCATGAAGCCAGCGACGCGAGCTGAATTGGTGAATCGAAAGGGCGGGAAGGCGCCTTCCGGCCGATTTCGGCTGCCTGCCGATCGCATTTCGCTATGCATGCCGCGTGCTCTGATTTCATCGGACGGAATTCGCCCCTGGCGGCATCAACAGGCGACGCGCCATGTACAGGTTCGACAACGCAAACATAGTCAGCGCCCGCACCGTGTTCTTGTAGAGCCCGCGGTAGCGCACCTTGCTGAAGCCCCACAACCGCTTCACGACATGGAACGCGTGCTCGCCGCGGGCCCGATGACGCGACCGGGAACGGTTGATCGCCTTCTCGCGCTCGGTCAGGGTGCGTCCCGGCTTGGCGCGGCGGTTGATCCGGTAGGCAATCCCGGCGTGCCGACAGTGCTGCCGGTGATCCTCCGACCAGTACGCCTGGTCGCCGAAGATCTCCCGCTCCTGCCCATGCAGCAGTTCGTCCAACCGAGTGATGTCACCTTCGGAGGCCGGACCGCTCACCACGCTGTGCACCAGCCCACGCCGGTCGGTACCCACATGCAGCTTCATCCCGAAGTGCCACTGCTTGCCCTTGCGGGTCTGCTTCATCTCCGGGTCCCGTTCCTGCGCCGCGTTCTTGGTCGACGGCGGCGCGGCAATGATCGTCGCGTCCACGATCGTGCCCGACTTCAACAGCAACTTCTTCTCCTCCAGCAGCGCCCGCACCTCGGCGAACAGCCCTTCGGCCAGCCGATGCTTCTCCAGCAGGTGGCGAAAGCGCAGGATCACCGTCTCATCCGGCACCAGGTCCGCCGCCAGATCGATCCCGGCAAAGTGGCGCATCGACTCGCTGTCGTAGAGCGCGTCCTCCATCCCCGGATCGGACAGATTGAACCACTGCTGCATGAAGTAGATGCGCAGCATCCGCGGCAGCGGGTGCGGCGGTCGGCCCTGCGTGGCCTTCGGGTAGTGCGGCTCGATCACTGCCAGCAGCCGGGCCCATGGGATCACCGCGTCCATCTCGGCCAGAAACTTGGCCCGCCGCGTGACCTTGGTCCGCAGCGCCCAGTCGGTCGATCCCAGCGTCGTCTGCTTCATGCTTTCCTTCCCCTTGCCAGCGCGGTCAGCCTATCGAACCATCGCTCTGACTCAAGGGGTTTCGCAGAGTTTCCCTAGCGGGCGGCGGCAAAATCGAGCAACTCGCGCTTCAGCGGCTCGCCGGCCTCGATGCGGCCCGCGATGCGCACGCAGACGGTGCGGCAGATC
>CAYQAF010000395.1:0-2835 GCA_964415375.1 uncultured Alcaligenaceae bacterium | reverse complement strand
CGGAGCAGGGCGCGACGCTGCCGGGCATGACCGTGGTCTGCGGCGACTCGCACACGAGCACGCACGGCGCGTTCGCGGCGCTCGCTTTCGGCATCGGTACCTCCGAGGTCGAGCACGTGCTCGCCACGCAGTGCCTCCTCGCGAAGAAGTCGAAGTCGATGCTGGTCCGCGTCGACGGTCGCCTGGCGCCCGGGGTGACCGCGAAGGATCTCGTGCTGGCGGTGATCGGTCGCATCGGCACCGCGGGTGGGACGGGGCATGCGATCGAATTCGCCGGCAGCGCGGTGCGTGCGCTGTCGGTCGAAGGGCGCATGACGATGTGCAACATGGCGATCGAGGCCGGCGCGCGCGCGGGCATGGTCGCCTGCGACGGCACGACGATCGACTACCTGCGCGGCCGCCCGTTCGCGCCGGTCGGCGCCGCGTGGGATCGCGCGACCACGTACTGGCGCACGCTCGTCTCCGACGACGGCGCGCGCTTCGACGTGACGCACGTCGTCGACGGTGCGTCGATCGCGCCGCAGGTGACGTGGGGCACGTCGCCCGAGATGGTCGTGGCGGTGGACGGGCGGGTTCCCGACCCCGACCGCGAGCGCGACGCGACCCGTCGCGACGGCATGGAGAAGGCGCTGTCGTACATGGGGCTCACGCCGAACACGCCGATGACCGACATCCACGTCGACAAGGTGTTCATCGGCTCGTGCACGAACTCGCGCATCGAGGACCTCCGGCAGGCCGCCGCGGTCGCCCGCGGCCGTCGCGTCGCGCGGAACGTGACGCTCGCGATGGTGGTGCCCGGCTCCGGGCTCGTCAAGGCGCAGGCCGAGGCCGAGGGGCTCGACCGCGTGTTCCGCGACGCGGGCTTCGAGTGGCGCGAGCCAGGCTGCTCGATGTGCCTCGCGATGAACGACGACCGGCTGGAGCCGGGCGAGCGATGCGCGTCGACCTCCAACCGCAATTTCGAGGGGCGGCAGGGCGCCGGCGGCCGCACCCACCTGGTCAGCCCGGCGATGGCCGCCGCCGCCGCCGTCGAGGGGCATTTCGTCGACGTGCGTCGACTTTCGTGAGGAACGGAGGCACCCAGATGCTGAAGAAGTTCGCTGCGCTGTTCGCGCTCGCCTGCCTGCTGTTCGGTGTCGCCGGCTGCAACACGCTCGAAGGCGTCGGCCAGGACGTGCAGGCCGGCGGCAAGGCGATCGAGAAGGCCGCGAAGACCAGGTAGGGGACGCGCTGCCGGCACGCCTCGCCACACCCACCGCAGGTCCCGACCATGCAACCGTTCACCGTCCACGAGGGACTCGTCGCGCCGCTCGACCGCGCCAACGTCGACACCGACGCGATCATCCCCAAGCAGTTCCTGAAGTCGATCAAGCGTTCGGGCTTCGGCCCCAACCTGTTCGACGCCTGGCGTTATCTCGACCGCGGCGAGCCGGGCATGGACTCCGCGACGCGGCGTCCCAATCCCGACTTCGTGCTGAACCAGCCGCGCTACCGCGGCGCGTCGATCCTGCTCGCGCGCACGAACTTCGGCTGCGGCTCCTCGCGCGAGCACGCGCCGTGGGCGCTCGAGGACTACGGCTTCCGCGCGCTGATCGCGCCGTCGTACGCCGACATCTTCTTCAACAACTGCTTCAAGAACGGCCTGCTGCCGATCGCGCTCCCGGAGAGCGCGGTCGACCGGCTGTTCCACGAGACGGCGGCGTTCCCCGGGTTCCGCCTCGTCGTCGATCTCGAGCGGCAGACGGTCGGCACGCGCGATGGCGCGCTGTCGTACGCGTTCGACGTCGAGCCCTTCCGCAAGCACTGCCTGCTGCACGGCCTCGACGACATAGGGCTCACGCTCCAGCACGCGGACGCGATCCGCGCGTTCGAGGCGAGGCGGCTCGCGGAGCAGTCCTGGCTCGCATGATCCGCGCGACGGATTGCGGCCCCGCGACGACCTCCAGTCCATGAAGATCGCCATCCTTCCCGGGGACGGCATCGGCGCCGAGATCGTCGCCGAGGCGGTCAAGGTGCTCGACGCGCTGCAGCGCGAGGGCCTGCCCGTCGAGACCGAGCACGCGCCGATCGGCGGCGCCGGCTACGACGCCGCGAAGCACCCGCTGCCCCCGGCGACGCTCGCGCTCGCCCGATCCGCCGACGCCGTGCTGCTGGGCGCCGTCGGCGGACCGCGCTACGACACGCTGCCACGGGAGCTGCGGCCGGAGCAGGGCATCCTCGGCATACGCAAGGCGCTCGCGCTGTTCGCCAACCTGCGTCCCGCGATGCTCTATCCGGAGCTCGCCGCTTCCTCGACGCTGAAGCCCGAGGTGGTCGCCGGCCTCGACATCGTGATCGTGCGCGAACTGACGGGCGACATCTACTTCGGGCAACCGCGCGGACGACGCACCAATGCGCGCGGCGACGCCGAGGGCTTCGACACGATGCACTACAGCGTGCCGGAGATCGAGCGCATCGCGCGCGTCGGCTTCGAGACGGCGCGCAAGCGCTCGCGCAGGCTCTGCTCGGTCGACAAGGCGAACGTGCTCGACACCTCGATCCTCTGGCGCGAGGTGGTGACGAAGCTCGCCGCCGACTATCCGGACGTCGCGCTGTCGCACATGTACGTCGACAATGCCGCGATGCAGCTCGTGCGGGCGCCGAAGCAGTTCGACGTGATCGTCACCGGCAACCTGTTCGGCGACATCCTCTCCGACGAGGCTTCGATGCTCACCGGGTCGATCGGCATGCTGCCCTCGGCCTCGCTCGATGCGCAGGGCAAGGGCCTGTACGAGCCGATCCACGGCTCGGCCCCGGATATCGCTGGTAAGGGCGTCGCGAATCCGCTCGCGACCA
>CAYQAF010000394.1:0-2858 GCA_964415375.1 uncultured Alcaligenaceae bacterium | reverse complement strand
CCTACCTCGACCGCCAGGCCGCCGACCTGACCGAAGCGATGACCACGCTGGAGAGCGCGATCCGGCAGATCGACCGCGAGTCGCGGCAGCTCCTGCAGCAGACCTTCGACGTCGTCAACGCGAACTTCGGCAAGCTCTTCCCGGCGCTCTTCGGGGGCGGCCAGGCGCGCCTCGTGCTCACCGGGGAGGAGATCCTCGACTCCGGCGTGCAGGTGATCGCGCAGCCGCCGGGCAAGCGCAATACGTCGATCCACCTGCTATCGGGTGGCGAGAAGGCGCTCGCGGCGACGTCGCTCGTGTTCGCCCTGTTCCAGTTGAATCCGGCGCCGTTCTGCCTGCTCGACGAGGTCGATGCGCCGCTCGACGACGCGAACACGGACCGCTTCTGCCGCATGGTCCGCGAGATGTCGGGCGAGACGCAGTTCCTATTCATCTCCCACAACAAGATCACGATGGAGATGGCGAACCAGCTGATCGGCATCACGATGCCGGAACCGGGCATCTCGCGCGTGGTGGCCGTGGACATCGCCGAGGCCGTGGGGCTTGCGGCCGCCGGCGCGCCGGCGATGGCCGCCGCCTGACCCCCATCCCGCTGGTGGTGCCGGCATCGTTCGTTATCGATCGGCGTGAGCCTATAATTCAACGGATGGCGCGTCCCGCATTCGCCGATGCCCCGCGCGGGGCGGGCGGCGCGCGCGATTGGATCCCGATGAGCCCGAAGGGCCGCCCCGAGGGCGAATCAGGCCCGGAGCGCGCAGCGCGGAGGGTAGTCTAGTGAGCTCGCTTCAAATCGGTCTCGTCGTCGCCGGCGTCTTGCTGGTGGTCGGCGTCATCCTCTTCAACCGCTGGCAGGAGCGGCGCATCCGGCAACGCATCGACGCCGCGTTCGCGAGCGGACGCGACAAGCCGCAGGCGAACGACGCGCGCGTCGAGCCGACGCTACGCGGCACCGCCGAGTCAAGGGCCGCGCCCGCGGCACCCCCCCCGGCATCCCCCCCGGCGGTCGAAGCGACCGCGGCGGTTCCCGGGACCGAGGTGGAACACGATCCCGACTGGCGGCCGCCGATGGACTCGGTAGTGGGACTGCACGGCGCGCTCGGCGATGCGCCGGTCGGACCGGACACCGACGCCGACGGCGAAACGGACGAGCCGGTCGAAGGTCGCGCGACGCCGAGGCCCCGCGGCGCGGCGTCGGCAGCAACGACCGTGGCGGCTCCGGACGTAGACATCGAGACGATCGTGATGGTGCAGCCGACGCGTCCCGCCACGGCCGGGGCGCTCTCGGCGGGCTTGCATGCGCGAATCGGCAAGCCGGTGCGCTGGTACGGCCGCCGCGAGCCGCGGGGACCGTGGCAGCGGCTCGTCACCGACAGCCGTGGCGAGTACGGGGAGTTCGCGGCGTGCATGCTGCTCGCCGACCGCAACGGTCCGGCCACCGCAGCGCAGATCGAGACCTTCCAGAAGCTCGTCGGCGACGTCGCCGCTTCGCTGCCGGGGGCATTCACCGCGTCGCCGCTTGGCGAGGAGGCGCAACGCGCCGAGGCGCTCGACCGGCTGTGCGCGGAGCTCGACATGCAGATCGGCCTCACCGTGCGCAAGACGCCGCCGGCGACGATTGCCGGGACGCGACTTCGTGGTGTCGCCGAAGCCGCGGGATTCCGGCTGTCGCCGACCGGCCGCTTCGAGTGGGTGCAGGACGACACCGGCGCGGTGCTGTTCACGCTGCAGAACGTTACCGACGAGGCATTCACCGTGGACAGCCTTCGCGCCGGCGCAACCGCCGGCGTGGTGTTCCTGCTCGACGTTCCGCGGGTCGCTGATCCCCCGCGCGCCTTCGACCAGATGAAGCTCGCGGCCAAGCGCATGGCGCAGACCGTCGGCGGCGAGCTGGTCGACGACAACGGCCGGCTGTTGAACGACGCCGGACTCGCCGCGATCCGCGAGCAGGTGGCGGGCGGCGACGCCGCCCTGCGGCGCTACAACATCGAGCCGGGCAGCCCGCGGGCGCTCAAGCTCTTCGCGGCCTGAGGGACTTTCCCAAGTGCCGTCACCGGCGTACGCGCGAGGCGATGGCATCGCAGCCGCGGCGGTCGCACGACGCGCGGAGGAGTTGCGGCGCCTGATCGCGGAGCACGACCACCGCTATTACGTGCTCGACGCGCCGGCGATTGCGGACGCCGAGTACGACGCGTTGTTCCGCGAGCTCTCCGCGATCGAGTCGGAGCACCCCGAGCTGCTCGCGCCGGATTCCCCCACGCAGCGCGTCGGCGGCAAGGCGGCGACGGCATTCGAGACGGTGACGCATCGCGTGCCGATGCTCTCGCTCAACAACGCCTTCGCCGATGCCGAGGCCGAAGCCTTCGACCGGCGCGTGCGGGAAGTCCTGCAGGCCGAGCAGGTGCGCTACGCCTGCGAACCGAAGTTCGACGGCCTCGCGGTGAGCCTGCTGTACCAGGACGGTCGTTTCGTCGTGGGCGCCACGCGCGGCGACGGCACGAGCGGCGAGAACGTCACCGCCAATCTGCGCACCGTGCAGGCCATCCCCCTCGCGCTCGCCGCGCGCTCGCCGCCGCGCCTGATCGAGGTGCGCGGCGAGGTGCTGATGAAAAAGCGCGACTTCGAGAAGCTGAACGCCGCGCAGGCGGCTCGCGGCGAGAAGCTCTACGTGAATCCGCGCAACGCCGCGGCGGGCAGCCTGCGGCAGCTGGACGCGCACGTGACGCGCGGTCGCAGGCTCACGTTCTTCGGCTATGGGACGGGGGACGTCGACTGGGGCGCCGCACGCGCACCCACGACGCACGCGGAACTGCTCGACCGGCTCGCGGCGCTGGGCTTCCCGGTGAGCGACGCCCGGGCGA